>NZ_JBEOSA010000009.1:0-191092 GCF_040302625.1 Kitasatospora sp. NPDC097643
TGAGGCCGAGGCTGTGGAGGAGACGCCGGTTCTCCTGGAGAAGCCCGTGGAGCCCGTCCTGGAGGCGGAGCCCGCTGGGGAGCCCGAGCTGGTGACCGACATCGAGGTTGCCGACGAGGCGCCCGTCGTCGAGGCCGAGGTCGTCGAAGCCGTCGAGGAGACGCCTGTCGTCGAGGCCGAGGAGCCGGCCGTTGAGCCTGCGGCCGATGGTCGGCCGGCGAAGCCGGACTTCACGCCCGGTCGGCCGGTGACCGCGTACTCGGCGGACGAGCTGCTCGCGGTGGTCCGCTGGCTGGACGGCGACGGTGTGGTGCGGACGGACGAGGAGCTGCTGCGGGCGGCGATGAAGGAGCTGGGCTTCGCCCGTCTCGGCCCCCGTATCAAGGAGGCGCTGGGCGCCGCCGTCACCGCCGCACGCGGCTGACGTCTGCGGCAGGCTCACCGACAGGACCGACGAGGAGGGCCCGGGAACGCGATCTCGCGTTCCCGGGCCCTTCGTCGTCTGCCGGTCGTCTGCCGGTGGTCCGCCGGTGTCCGGCGACGGTCAGCCCGTCTTGGTCCAGGGCTGGCTGGACATCAGCGCCTTCACGTTGGCCACGTAGGACGGGTTGGGGATGACCAGGCTGCCGACGACCTGGTTGGTGGTCGGGTCGGTGACGGTGTTGTAGTGCACGTTGCCCGCGCCCGCGTTGTAGGCCGAGATGACCAGGTCGAGCAGCGGCGTCTTGCCGGTGGTCGGGTCGGGGGAGAGGTCGTACTTGCCGCCGAAGGAGGAGTCGCCGTAGTAGGCGACCAGCCAGTCGAGCAGCTGGGTGCCGAGCTGGACGTTCCCGGGGAGGGTCTTCGGGTCGGAGACCGTGCCGAACTTGGTGTTCATCCAGCTGACCGTGTTCGGCATGACCTGCATGGTGCCGATACCGCCGTCGCAGGCGAGGATGCCGGACTGCCAGCCGCTCTCCTGCCAGGCGATGGCCTTGACCAGGTTGACGGGCAGCGGCGGGAGCTTGTCGGTGCCGCCGTTGCTGAGGTTGAGCGTGCGCGACTGGCCGGCCGCCGAGGTGAGGGCCGCGCTGACGGCATCCTTGGGCTCGTCGGGCTGGGGCTTGGAGGGCTGGCAGCCGCTCTGCAGCGGGGGCACGTGCGGCGTCGCCGGCGCGGGCGGCGGGGGCGCGGTGGGGCCGGGCTTGGGGGTCGGCACGGGTGCTGCGACGACGGGCTTGGCGACCGGCGGCTGCGTGGCGGGCGCGGCGGGCGGGTTGGCCGCGGCGGGCGTGTCGGCCGTGCTGGGCTTGGTGCCGCTCGGCGTGGCGCTCGGGCTCGGCTTCGCGGACTTGCTCGCGGTGGCACCGGGGCTGCGCGAGGCGCTGGGGCCGGCCGTCGTCGACGCGGTCGGCGTCGGGGTCGCGCTGGAGCTCGCGGACGGGCCGGTGCTCGGCGTCTCGGTCGGCGAGGCGGTCGCGGCCACCGCCGTGGTGTTGGGTGCCGCGTCCTGATGGGTGGCGTCGGCGTGCTTGCTGCCGCAGCCGACCAGGACGGCCGTCGAGACGGCGGCGGCCGACACCATCACCAGCGCGCGCCGGGATGTGCTCACTGCCATGAAGGTTTCCCCCACTCGTCACCGGCGGGCCCGGTGAGTGGCGGTCATCCTACGATGTGCCCGTTGCGCCTTGTACGAACGGGTGGTCCAACGCTTCTGCGAGGACCGCCGGGGCCGCCACGAGAGAGGGACCGTACCAGGTCAGGTGACGCCCGCTGACCAGGGCCACCGGGACACCGGGGAACGCCTCCGGGCCGTCATCCGCCGTGAACCGGTACGGCTCGTCCGGCAGGACCACCAAATCCGGTCGGCAGGCGAGCAGTTCGGGCAGCGGAACGGCCGGGTAGCGCTCGGCGTGGCCGGCGTGGACGAGTCGTACGCCGAGGCGGCGCAGGACGTCCCCGGCGAAGGTGTCGCGGCCGAGCACCATCCACGGCCGACGCCAGATCGGCACGACCGCCCTCGGACCGCCGCGCGGGGTATCGCTGCATGGGGAGTCGCCCCGGCAGGCGGTCGGCTCCCGCCACGCCGCCTCGGCCTCGTCCAGCCAGGCCGGGCGGGCCAGGCCGCAGGCGGCGGTCAGCAGCCGGTCCAGCGAGCGGAACGCGTCGTCCACCGTGCGGATGTCGGTCACCCAGACCGGTACCCCCGCCTCCCGCAGCGCGTCCAGGTCGGGTCGCCGGTTCTCCTCGTCGTTGGCGAGGACGAGGTCCGGGGCGAGCGCGAGGATCCGCGGTACGTCCGGATTCTTGGTGCCGCCGACCCGGGTGACGGACAGTTCGGCCGGGTGGCTGCACCAGTCGGTGGCGCCGACCAGCAGCCCGGGGGCGGAGACGGCGACCGCCTCGGTCAGCGACGGCACCAGCGACACCACCCGCCGGGGCGGGCGAGGACCGAGCCGGACGGGCAGGTCGAGATCATCCCGCAGGACGGTGGGGTCGGCCATCCGGCCACCCTAACGCCGGGAGCCACCGGGCTCCGGACACGTAGGGCCCCAAGACCGTGCGGTGGGCCCCAGCCGTCCAGCACCGCAGGGCCGTACAGCGTCCCCGGCCCTACGGCCACCGGCGTGGAAATCCGCGGGAACCCGCCGGGGCATCCGGCCGACTACCTGGTCCGGGTTCGCAGGACGGACCCCGAGCACGATCACCCACCAGGAGAGTTGTCATGCGCCCTCGCGTTGTCTGCGGAATCGCGGCCGCCGTCGCCCTGTTCGCCACGGCCTGCGGAAGCGGCGGCGGGGGGAGCAGCGACCAGGGCACGCCCGCCGCCGCCGGAACCGCTGCGCCGGCCGCCGCCTACCCCGTCAAGGTCGCCGACTGTATGGGCAAGGAGACCACCGTCACCAAGGCCCCCACGAAGATCGTCACCAGCAACGCCGCCAGCCTGGAGCTGCTGCTGCGCCTCGGCGCGGGCGACCGGGTGATCGGCACCGGCTTCCCGCCCGGCAAGGGCACGCTGCCGGCCGACCTCGCCGACCAGGGCGCCAAGGTGCCGGTCCTCGGCGACAAGACCATCCCCAAGGAGAAGCTGCTCGGCTCCGGCGCCGACCTCTACCTCGACACCTTCTCCGCCATGCCGATCATGGGTGGCGGCGCGACCGGCCCCAGCGAGCAGGAGTTCGCGGCCGCCGGCATCCAGCACGTCTTCCTCCTCTCCACCGCCTGCGCCGGCACCCCGAAGGCCGCCAAGGCCCCGCGCACCGACCTCGCCGAGATCGAGAACGACATCCGTCGGCTCGGCGCCGTCACCGGCACCGCCGCCCGCGCCGAGGAACTCGTCACCGGGATGGAGAAGCAGATCGGCGAGGTGCGTACCGCCCTCGCCGGCGTTCCGGACGCGCAGCGGCCCAGCTACTTCGTGTTCGACTTCGACGCCGGCACCAAGCAGCCCGTCTCGGTCTGCGGCCGGCAGATCGCCAACGCGGTGATCACCCAGGCCGGCGCCCGCAACGTGTTCGCCGACTGCGACGCCGACTTCAAGCCCGGCTCCTGGGAGGACGTCGTCGCCAAGAACCCCGACTGGATCCAGCTCGCCGTCCGCAACCGCGGCAGCGAGGAGGCCACCCGCAAGGCCTTCGACGACGCGGAGGCGTTCCTCAAGGGATTCCCCGCCACCCAGGGCCTGAAGGCCGTCCAGGAGGGCCACTTCGTGCGGGTCGGCTCGGAGGTCACCACCATCGCGGGCGTGCGCAACGCCGACGCCGTCCGGCAGATCGCCGCCACCATCCACCCGACCCTCGTCAAGAACGGGCAGTAGACCCGATGACCCCGACCACCCCCGCCGACGAAGCCGCACCGGCCCCGGAACGCAACCGCGGACGGGCCGGAGCGGGACGGGCCGGAGCGGTACAGGCCGGAGCGGTACAGGCCGGAGCGGTGCGGGCTCGAGCGGTGCGGGCCGGCGCCCTGCGGGCCGTGCCGCTGGCCGCCGTCCTCGCCGCCGCCCTGGTGCTCGCGCTGACCGCCGCCGTGTCGTTCGGCTCGGTGGACATCCCGCCCGGCGAGGTCTGGTCGGTCGTCGCCCGCCACCTCACCGGACGAACCCCCGAGCCCGGCACCCGCGACCTCATCGTGTGGCAACTGCGCGTCCCGCGCGCCCTGCTCGCGGCGACGGTCGGCGCCGGGCTCGGCCTGGTCGGCACCGCCGTCCAGGCCCTGGTCCGCAACCCGCTCGCCGACCCCTACCTGCTCGGCATCTCCTCCGGCGCCTCCCTCGGGGCGGTCGCCACCATCGTCCTCGGCACCACGTTCGGCCTGGGGATCTCCTTCGGCAGCGCGCTCGGCCTCACCGTCTCCCTGGCGGCCTTCGCCGGCGCGCTCGCCGCGTTCTCCCTCGTCTGGCTGATGGCCCGGCGCGGCGGCGGATTCTCGCCACTGCGCCTCGTCCTCGCCGGCATCGGCATCGCCCAGTTCCTCGGCGGCCTCACCAGCTACCTCGTCCTGCAGACCAGCGACGAACAGCAGACCCGCGGCGTGCTGTTCTGGCTCATGGGCAGCCTCGGCGGCGCCGTCTGGGCCCAACTCGCCGTCCCCGCGATCGCGGTGGCACTCGGCATCGCCCTGCTCCAGGCCCGCGCCCGGGGACTCAACGCGATGCTGATGGGCGACGAGACGGCCGCCGGCCTCGGCGTGGACGTCGCCCGGCTGCGCCGCGAGGTCTTCGTCGTCACCAGCGTGCTCACCGGAGTCCTGGTCGCCGTCTCCGGCGCCATCGGCTTCGTCGGACTGATGGTCCCGCACGTCTGCCGACTGCTCGTCGGCGGCGACCACCGGCGCCTGCTGCCGCTGTCCGCGCTCACCGGGGCACTGCTGCTGGTCGTCGTCGACACCGTCGCCCGCACCGCGCTCGACGGCCAGGAACTGCCGATCGGCGTCGTCACCGCCGTACTCGGCGCCCCCACCCTGCTCTACCTGCTGGACCGACGACTGGAGCGCGCGTGAGGATCGCCGTCGAGGACCTGAGCGTCACCCTCTCCGGCCGCACGGTGGTGGCCGGCGTCCACCTCGTCGCCAAGGAGGGGGAGATCGCCGGGCTGGTGGGACCCAACGGCAGCGGCAAGTCCAGCCTGCTGCGCACCGTCTACCGGCACCTGCGGCCCAGCGCCGGGCGGGTGCTGCTGGCCGGCCGCGACCTGGCGCAGCTGCGCCCCGCGGAGTCCGCCCGACACATCGCCGCACTGCCGCAGGAACGTGGCGGGGACTTCGAGTTGACCGTCCGCGAGGTGGTCGCGATGGGGCGCACCCCGTACAAGCGGGCGTTCGCCGCCGACGACGCCGAGGACCACCGGATCACCGCCGACGCACTCGCGCGGGTCGGCATGACGAACGCCGCCGACCGCCGGTTCGCCCAGCTGTCCGGCGGCGAACGCCAACGGGTGCTGCTGGCCCGCGCGCTCGCCCAGCAGCCGGACGTCCTGGTGCTGGACGAACCGACCAACCACCTGGACGTCCGGCACCAGGTCGAACTGCTCGCCCTGCTGCGGGAACAGCGCCGCACCACTCTGGTCGCGCTGCACGACCTCAACGCTGCCGCCTCGGTCTGCGACCGGCTGCACGTCCTGCACCGCGGGGCGCTGGTCGCGTCCGGGGAACCGCACGAGGTGCTGACCGCCGAGCTGCTGGCCGAGGTGTTCGGGGTCCGGGCGGCGGTGGTCGAACACCCGCTCACCGGCGACCCGTTGATCGCCTTCGACCACCGCACGCCGGTCGTCGCCGTGTCGCCGGCCACCGTCGTGTCGCCGACCACCACCGTGCCGCCGGCCGCCGGCCTCGCTCAGGTCGAGCCTCAGACGCTCTCGTAGTGGCTCGGCCGGCCGTTGCGTTCGACGAGTCGGCCGAGCTGCGCCGCGTCCTCGCTGCGCAGCAACTCCCACTTCCCGTCCGGACGGTGGAGTACCGAGGAGTGCCAGGGCGTCGTCCAGGCGTCCGAGGCCTCCAGCAGCCGGATGCCGAACTTCAGCACGCCGGCCCGCTGCGGGTGGATGGACAGCCGGACCGAACGGGGGTGCTGCTCGGCGATCAACTCGCCCCAGGCACGGCTTCGTTGGATCACCCCGTAGGCGCGGCGACGGCACTCGCGTTGCAGGGCGGACCGGGTGCCGGTGAAGCCGACGGTGTCGTCGGTGAGGAAGCGGGTGATGCCGCGGTAGAGCCGCAGGGTCTCCTCGTCGGTCAGCACCTGCTCCCGCAGCTCCTCCTGGCTCGGCGCGTACCGGGCGTGTACCCGGGCGCGCTTCTCGTCGTACGGCAGGTCGCCGAGGACGGCCCGCAGGTCGAACGTGGCCAGGTGGGTCAGACCCTCGCGCTCGATCATCGCGGTCAACTCGTCGGAGTAGTCGTCGATGTGGTCGTCGGGGACGTTGATCAGATCGCCGAAGATGTGACCGTCCGAGCAGATCAGGATCCGGGCGCCGGGCTCGTAGAAGCCGGCGATCTCCGCGCAGAGCCCGTTGAGGAAGGTGAGGGAGAGCCGCTCGCCCTCGTCGGGCAGGTGGCCGAGCACCTTCGCCGTGTTCGGCGACTTACAGGGGAAGCCGGGCAGGGTGAACAGGATCGGGTCACCGGAGGTGATGAAGTCGGCCAACTGCGCCAGCTGGAGCGGGAAGTGGTCGGGTGTCGCGTCGAGCTCCGGGTCGGAGGCGCGGCGGTGCGGCAGCAGGAGGCCGAGGATCCGGGCGGCGAGCCGGGCCACGGACTGCGGGTCCGTGACACCCCCGGGCATGGGCTGGGGCTCAGGCTGGGGCTGGGGTTTGGGCTGGCTCTGGTGGCGGGTGGAAACGGCGCCGGCGGGCGGCATGGTGATCCTCCACGGAACGTCGTACGGGCTTCGGGCAGGCGGAGCCACGCCCCGGCTTCGGGCCGTCGGGGCGCTGGGGGGGGTGGGTGCGCTGGGGAGTGGTGGTGCGCTTCAGGAGCGGTGGCGCGCTCGGGAGTGGCGTGGCGGGACGGCAGCGTCCTCAGGCGCGCCGGTCGTAGGCGACGGGCAGCCGGTTGACCCCGCGTGCCAGGACGGCGGGGATCCAGCCGAGTTCGTCCAGTCCGTCGCCGGGGGCCTCGGCCGGACGCAGTCCGGGCAGTCGGGTGAGCAAGGTGGCGATGGCGACCTGGAGTTCGGCTCGGGCCAGGGCGGCGCCTGGGCAGTAGTGGATGCCGTGGCCGAAGGCGAGGTGGGCGTTGGGGGTGCGGTCGAGGTCGAGGCGGTCGGCCTGTGGGAACTGCTCGTCGTCGCGGTTGGCGGCGCAGAGCGAGACGATCACCGAGTCGCCGGCCGGGACGGTGGTCCCGAACAGGTCGCTGTCCGCGGCGAAGAACCGCCAGGTGGTGAGCTCGAACGCGGCGTCGTGGCGCAGCAGTTCCTCCACCGCACGGGCGAGCAGGCCGGGGTCCCCGGCGTGCCCCTCGCGCAGTCGGGTGAGTTGCTCGGGGTGGCGCAGCAGCGTGATCAGCATGGTGGTGATCTGGTTGGTGACCGGCTCCTGACCGGCGACCAGCAGCTGGAACACCATGGAGTCGAGCTCCTCGCGGCTCAACTCGCCCGCGTCGTGGGCGGCGACGAGTCGGCCCAGCAGGTCGCTGTCCGTGGCGTCCGGGTCGTGGTGGGCGCGCTTGTGGGCGACCACGTCGGCGATGTACGTCTGCAGGCCGCGCAGCCGCGCTTCGTACGCCGGGCGGCCCGGGTCGTGCGGGCCGACGGGCTGGACGACCTTGCCCCAGTCGCGGTCGAAGCGAACCGCCAACTCCTGAGGCAGTCCTATGACTTCGGCGAGCACGCGGAACGGGTAGTGGGCCGCGAAGCCGGCCACCAGGTCGGCGCCGCCGGTCGTGGGCAGCTCGTCGACGAGCGCGTCGGCGAGCTCCTGGAGGCGCGGCCGCAGGGACTCCACCCGGCGCGGCGCGAAGGCGTCCAGGACGAGCCGGCGCATCGTGGTGTGCTTGGGCGGGTCCTGGTGGAGCAGGTGGACCTGGAGCTGCGAGTGCTGCGGCTCGGGCATGATCGAGGCGAGGGCCCGCCAGTTCGCGTTGCCCAGGGCGTGGTTCTTGCCGAGCCGCGGGTCGTTGAGGGTCTCGTGGGCGGCCTGGTAGCCGGTGACCAGCCAGGCGTGGATGCCGCTCGGAAACTCCACCCGGTGGATCGGACCGGCCTCGCGCATCCGCCGGTACAGCGGGTATGGGTCGCTCTTGTACTCCGGGCCGTACAGCGGTACGGGGTCGGGCAGTTGGCCGGGTCCGAACGGGCAGCGTGGGGCGTCGGCCGGGTCGGGAGCGCCGGCCGGCGTCGGGTCGTCGACGGTCCTGCTCTCGTGAACGGTACCGGTGTCGGGAACGGTCCCGGTGTCGACCCCGGTGTCGGTGTCGGTCATCTGTGGTCTTCCTCCAGTCGTGCGGTGTGGCGGGGGCGGCCTGGTTCCGGTCGCGCTTCGGGCGGGGAGGCCCGGTGGCCGACGGTCAGGCCGGGGCGCGCCGGGGGCGGTGCGCGCGGTGGTGCAGGGCGAGGAGGGCCACGGCGGACGCCGCGACCAGGGTGGCCAGTGCGATGCCGGCCCGGGTGCCGGTGGTGGCGCGGTCGCCGGCCAGCGCGGCGGCGGTGGCGAGGGCCGGGCCGAGGGCGAAGCCCAGGCTGCGGGACAGCTGGACGGCGGAGCCTGCGGTGGCGAGTTTCCCAGGCGGCGAGGCGGTCATCACCAGGGCCTGGGTGGGGCCGCCGTTGAGGCCCATCCCGGCACCGGCGAGAGCGAGCCGCCAGGCGATGTCGACGGGCGGCCAGCCGGCCTCCAGCGGGACGAGCAGGGCCAGGCCGAGGGTGGTGACGGCGGCGCCGGTGAGTGCGGTCGGTCGGGCACCCCAGCGGTCGGCCAGCCGCCCGCCGACCCGCCCGGCCAACACCATGCCGAGCGGGAAGGCCAGCATGGTGAGCGCGGTCGCGGTGGCGCTCTGGCCCCCGGGCCCGCGCAGGTGCTGGGCGAGCAGGTAGTGGCAGGCTGCGAAGCCGGCGGCCAGGGCGAGCACCGAGGCGTTGACCCCGGTGGTGCCGGCGGCCCGCAGCACCTCGGCGACCGGCTTGCCGCCGGGGCGGCGCAGCCAGAGCAGCACCAGCGGGGCGGCGGGCAGGGCGAGCAGCAGCCACAGCGGCGCGTGCGGCGCCAGCGTCAGCGCGAGCAGGACGGCGGTGACTGCGGCGCCGATCAGGGCCGCGTCGCCGAGCGAGCCCCGGTCGGGCAGGCGCAGCCGACCACGGCGCGGGGCGTACCGGCGCACGATCAGCACGGCGGCCAGGCAGACCGGCAGCTTGACCAGGAAGACCGCCCGCCAGCCGATGTGGTCCAGCAGCAGACCGCAGATGACCGGGCCGGTGACGGCGCCGAGCGGGCCGAGCGTGGCGGGTACGCTCATCGCCCGCCCGCGCAGTTCGGGCCGGACGGAGGTCGCGGCGAGCACCGGCATCAGGACGAACAGCACTGCGCCGAACGTGCCCTGCGCGAGCCGGGCGGCCACCAGCCAACTCGCCCACGGGGCGAGGGAGGCCAGCACGCTGCACGCGGCGAAGCAGCTGACGGCGAGCAGCAGCGCGGACCGGGTACCGACCTGGTCCAGCCACCTTCCGGCGGGCAACAGCAGTGCGACGAGAGGGAGTTGGTACCCGAGGACGGCCCACTGGGCGACCCCGGCGGAGACGTGCAGGCTGGCCGAGATGTCGGTGAGCGCCAGGTTGACCACGTTCATGTCGAGCATCGCGACGAAGGAGAGCAGGCCGGCGGCCACGACCAGGATCCAGCGGTCCGCAGGTTCGATCTGATCATTCGTCAGCTGTGGTGCAGTCAAGGGCTGTTGCGTTCCCATGAAGTCCCTCTGCATTCCCCGTCGCTGTGCCGGACACCGCCTCGGCGGCGGGGTCCGGTACAGCAGTCGGGTGCGCGGCGGCTCCAGTTCCGAACAAGTGGGGGAATTTTTGGCGGCTGACGACGAACAGCAAACAGGTAACAGATGACAGATTTCGAAATCTGTCATCTGTTTGCTGTTATCTGTTCGTCGTCGGGTGTCCGCCGCCGCCCGGCGCTCAGCAGGCCGCCGCGAGCTCCCCGCTCTCCGCGGCCCTCAGCCGCGCTATCAGCTCCTCCCGGGCCCGGGCGACCCGGGAGCGGACGGTGCCGACGGGGCAGCCCGCGACCGCGGCCGCCTCGGCGTAGCTCAGGCCGACCACCTGGGTCAGCACGAACGCCTCCCGGCGCTGGGCCGGCACCCGGTCGAGCAGGTCGCCGAGCGCGATGCCGTCCTCGAACCCGGCCGCCGGTTCGGCACCCTGCCGCTCCGCCGCCTCCTGCCAGTCCGGCAGCGGTGCGAGGCGCGGTCGCGCGGCGGCCGTCCGGTACCGGTCGATGACGGTACGCCGGGCGATCGACAGCAGCCAGGTGCGGGCCGAGGAGCGGCCGGCGAACGCGGGCAGGCTGCGCAGCGCCCGGAGGAAGGTCTCCTGGGCGAGGTCGTCGGCGGACTGGACGTCCGTGAGGTGGGCGACGAACCGCCAGACGTCCCGCTGGGTGGCGCGGACGAAGGCCTCGACGTCCGAGGACCGGCCCGCCCGGGCGGTCAGGGCGAGGGCGGTGAGCTGCTCGTCATCCACGGCGGCCTCCCACCCGGCCGGTCCCGGCGCCGTGCGGGTGCGCGACGATGGTCACATGAGATGCGCGCAGTTCCGTACCGCTCTGTCCGCCCGGCTCGACGGCGAACCGACCGGTTTGCCGGGCGGCCGCCTGGACAAGCACATCGCGCGCTGCGCCGGCTGCCGGGAGTGGCTGGAACGGGCGGAGCGTCTGCGCGACCGGACGCGACTGGCCGTGGCGGCCACCGACGGTCCGTCGGCGGACTGGTCGGCCCGCCTGCTGGCCGGCCTGGGCGTGTCGGACCCGGGTGGCCAGGCCCGGGGAGAGCGGACGCCCGGAGAGCGGGTCCCGGTCGAACGGGCTCCGGTCGAACAGGCTGCGGTGGAGCAGGCTCCGGTTGGACAGGCTCCGGACGAGGCGACGGGCGCGGAGCGGTAGGACGAGGGCGCCGGCCGGGGCCGGTGCGCCGTCGTGGTCAGGCATGGAAGGTCCTGAGGGTGGGCAGGAGGCGGCACCGCCCTGGGCGGCGCCGTCGGCGACGGTGGGACAACCGCGCAGCGCACCCCGCAGTAGGGGCGGACGCGGGCCCGGGCCCTGTCGGTACGGCGGCGTCGGGCGCGGCCGGGCGACAGGGCGACCTGCCCGTCGCGGCGGCTCCGAAGCCACGGCGCTCCGGCGGCGGTGGGCATGGCCGGGCGGCGGGAGCGGTGGGCGGAGCGGGGCGACGGGCGCGTCAGCAGGCGAGTACGGGCACCGGCGGTCCACGCCGCACCACGGCGTGGGTGAGCAGCACCGGCCGCAGGGGCCGGGTCCGACGGTCGGTGGGCCGGGAGGGAGCCGGCGCGCGGTAGCCGAAGGGGCGCCCGAACAGCGCCAGTAGCGGGAGCAGCAACGCACCCGCGACCGCCGTGCCGAGCGCACCGAGCAGTTCGAAGACCCGGACCAGCGCGGCGTCACCGCGCCAGAGCAGCAGGGCGCAGGCCAGCGCGGCGAGCAGGTGGGCCGCGATCATTCCGGCCGACATGCCGTGCGCCATGCCCTGGGACATCCCGTGCCCGGCGGGCAGGTCGGTCATCCCGGCCATGTCCATCGTCATGCCGTCGGTAGCGGAGGGGGTCGAGCCGGAGAGTGAGGCCGTGGCCGTGTCCGACCCTGCGCCCACGCCCGTCCAGTGGTGCATGCCCGTCATGGGGCGCAGGCCGGAGGGCGGCGGGAGGTCCGGATCGAGGCCCGCCATCCGGGCCAGGTCGGCGGGCGACGGCCCGCCGGGCGTCCGGTTCGGGTTGCAGAGCAGCAGGGCGGCCCAGTCCGTGGTGGCGAGGCGGCCGAGACCGCCGCCGTCCCGTCCGAGCGCCCCGGCCTGTTCGAACAGCAGGTGCAGCGCGCTCTGTGCCGCGACCATCCACACGCTGATCGCACCGAGCCCGCGCCGCTTCCCGGCGAGCAGCCAGGCGAGTCCGAGCACACCCGCGAAGGCGCCGACCAGCACCGGCGGTGAGACCCCGGGCCCGGCCATGGCGACGTGCGCCGCGGCGGCCAGCGCCACGCACAGCGCGGCGAAGACCACGGCGCGCAGCAGGCGGATCCGGTCGGTCATCACGATGGCACTCATCGTCGCACTCGCCCCGCCCGGCCCGTACCGCACCCTCCGGTATTGGCTGGTTCCGTGCCGTGAGACCATGCCCGGCCCTCGCGCACGTCCGTTGAGATCCTCGGCCCGTGGCGCTTGTCGCGCCCGCCCGGCCGTCGCGCCGGCCCGCCCCCGGAAGCAGTCGCGCAGGTCGGAAAAGTCGCTGATCTGATCATCGGAGTGGTTTGACACCTCCCACCACTTGCTCACTAAATGTGCACACCCATCCACCGACGGTGCGCGTCGCACAGGAGCAGGAGGTCCGGCCATGGACGCCATGACGAGCCAGGTGCCCGCCACCACCGACCTCGCCGACCCCCACTTCTGGCGGCTGCCCGCCCCCGCCCGCGCCGCCGCCTTCGCCGAGCTGCGCCGACGGCCCGCCCCGGTCTACTTCGGCGATCGCGCCACCGGCCGCGGCTTCCACGCCCTGGTGCGCCACGCCGACGTCGTCGAGGCCAGTCGCACCCCCGCCGTCTTCCTCAGCGGTCCCGGGGTCACCACCCCCGAACCGGCCCGCTGGGTCCGACTGCTCTTCGGTGACTCCATGGTCAACCTGGACGACCCCCGGCACGCCCAGCTGCGCCGGATCGTCTCCCGGGCCTTCACCCCGCGTCTGCTCGCCCGGGCCGAGGAGGACATCCGCCGCACCGCCGCCCGCCTGGTCGACGAGGTCGAACGGAGGCGGCCGGAGGACTTCGTCGCCGCCGTCGCCGCCGAACTCCCCTTCCAGGTGATCTGCACCATGATGGGCATTCCGGAACGTCCGCGCCGCGCCATCCTCGACCAGGTCAACCACGCCTCCGAGCACACCGGCGTGGCCCGCCCGTTGCGCCGCCGGGTCCGGATGCCCGGGCGTGGACTGCTGGCGCTCGCGCGGATGCAGGGCATGGTCGCCGCGATCGGCCGTGAACGCCGCCGAACGCCCGCGGACGACCTGATCACCGCCCTGGTCACCGCCGACGTGGACGGGCGTCGGCTCACCGGCCGCGAACTCGGCGCCTTCTTCTCCCTGCTGCTCGTCGCCGGAGTCGAGACCACCCGCAACGCGCTCGCCCACGGCCTGCACCTGCTGACCGTCCACCCGGAGCAGCGTGCCCTGCTCCTCGCCGACCTCGACGGACGCCTCGGCGGCGCGGTCGACGAGATCATCCGGCACGCCACGCCGATCATCCAGTTCCGCCGGACGCTCGCAGTCGACCACGAGCTCGGCGGACCGGGCGGCCCGCTGCTGCGCGCGGGGGAGAAGGTGGCACTGTTCTTCGGCTCGGCCAACCAGGACGAGACGGTCTTCCCCGACCCGGACGCCTTCGACATCACCCGCACGCCCAACCCTCACCTGGGCTTCGGTGGCGGCGGGCCGCACTACTGCCTCGGCGCGCACCTGGCCCGGCAGGAGATGAGCGTGCTGTTCCGCGAGCTGTTCACCCGGCTGCCCGAGGTGCGGTCGGTGGGTGAGCCGGATCTCGTGCCGTCCAGCTTCGACCACCGGATCCGTGGTCTGCGCTTTACCTTCTGACTCCTCCGACCTGCGGTCTTTCCCATCGCTGGACCGTCAGCCCATCGGCCGGTCAGACCACCTGATCGCCTGATCGCCTGATCGCTGAGCCGCCGGTCTGCCGGGCGGATCATCCGACCGGCTCCCAGAGCGCGTAGTCGTGCGCGAACAGCACCCGGTGCGGCCCGTACTCGGCCAGCCGGTCCAGCCACGCCCGGTAGCCGGGCAGCGGCGCCGCCACGCCTTCGTGCGCCGCCCGCCGGGCCAGTACGGCCTGCCCGAACTCGGAGGCGAAGTCGTACGCCTGTCCGGCGAGCACCACCGCGCCGCCGTCCGGGCGTTCGACCACCAGCGACTGGTGCCCGTCGGTGTGCCCGGGCGTCGGCAGCACCCGCACCCCCGGCCACACCTCCGCCTCGCCGTCGAGGGCGCGGTACGCGGCACCGGGGAAGTCGACCAGCGCGTCGATGGTGTAGTCGCCGCGCTGCGCCGTCGCCAGCTCGGTGGCCTGGACGAGCACCGGCGTGCCGGCCAGCAACGGGTTGCCGCCGCAGTGGTCGAAGTGCAGGTGGCAGTTGACCACGAGGTCGATGTCGGCGATCGAGACCCCGCAGGCCGCGAGCGCCTCCGGCAGCGGACGCCGGACCGGGCGGTAGTGCGCCTCGGTCTCCGGATCGCCGCCGCCGATCCCGGTGTCGAACAGCAGCAGCCCCTCCGGACGCCGCACCAGGTACGCCAGCACCGGCTCCACGCGCGGCTCCGGCCCGCCGACCTCCGACGCCGGCCGGACGAAGTACCCCAGATCAAGGCGTCGGATCGCGTACACGGGGCCTCCTGGTCGCCGACTTCACGCCGTGCCGGGTCACGTCACGGCGCCGTACGGGTGCCGGGCGGCCCCCGGTTCGAACCCTATCCGTCCGTTCCACCGACCGGTCGACCCGGTCGGCGAGGGCTGGCGGCGGCCGGGGACGGCTCACGTCCACCTCTTCATCCCTCTCATGGACCGTCAGGCCGGTTGCGCCGACGCTGGTGACGGGGGTCACGGCGAGTGGGCGAGGACGGGAGCACAATGCGGGACATGACAGAGCGTTCGACGTCCTCCGACGCCCGCGCCACCGGGCAGCCGATCAACCAGCCCGCCGACCAGTCGGGGGGCCGGTCCGTGGATCAACCCACCGCCCACGCCTGGGCCGCCCTCGGCGGGCCGGCCGAGCTGCTGGAGCGGGTCGGCTTCCACGGCCCCGACGACGTCCTGCCCTCCGGTCTGCAGGTGCGCCGGCTCGCCCGCGCCACCGTGGCGGCCTGCTCGCTGGCGGCCGCCGAACTCGCCGCCCTCCGCGCCGGCGGCCCCGTCCCCGCCGTCCGGATCGACCAGGGGGCCGTCGCCACCGCCTTCGTCAGCGAGCGCCACCTGACCGTCGACGGCCGCACGCCCGTCAGCTTCGCCCCGCACTCCGGCTTCTGGCGCACCGCGGACGGCTGGGTCCGCACCCACGCCAACTACCCGCACCACCGCGCCCGGCTGCTCGCCGCCCTCGACCTGCCCGCCGACGCCGGTCCCGACCGGCTCGCCGAGGTCCTGGCCGGGCAGCAGGCCGAACGGATCCAGGAGCGCGCGTACGAGGCGGGGGCGCTCGCCGTCGCCGTCGCGCCGGTCAGCACGACCGTGCACCCGCTGATCGAGGCCCGGGTGGTCGGCGCCGACCCCGCCCGCCCGCTCGGCGGAGCCGAGGTCTCGCAGCCCGCCGCGGGCGTCCGCGTCCTCGACCTCACCCGGGTGATCGCCGGCCCGGTCGCCACCCGCACGCTCGCGCTGCTCGGCGCGGACGTCCTGCGCGTCGACTCGCCCGGGCTCCCCGAGGCCGACGACGCCCACGCCGACACCGGCTTCGGCAAGCGCTCCACCCGCCTCGACCTCGGCGACCCGGCCGACCGCGCCGTCTTCGAGGGCCTGCTCGCCACCGCCGACGTCGTCATCACCGGCTACCGCCCCGGCGCCCTCGACGCCCACGGCCTCGCCCCCGACGCACTGCTGGCCCGACACCCCGGCCTGATCCACGTCCAGCTCTGCGCCTGGGGCTGGAGCGGCCCCTGGGCCGGGCGCCGCGGCTTCGACAGCCTCGTCCAGGCCGGCGTCGGCATCGCCGCGCACGAGGCCGGTCCCGACGGCCGACCCGGCGTGCTCCCCGCCCAGGCCCTCGACCACGGCACCGGCTACCTCGTCGCCGCCGTCGTCCTGCGCGCCCTCACCGAGCAGCGCACCGGCCGGCCCGGCGCCCGCCACCTGCGCTTCTCCCTCGCCGGCACGGCCTCCTGGCTCATGCACGGCATCGGACCCGAGGCACCCGCCCCGGCCCACCCGCACCCCGAGGCAGCGGAGGGCACCGCACCGGCCGGCGCGACACCCACCGTCACCGCGCCGTACGACCCGGCCCGCTACCTCGCCGAGACCGACTCGGCGTACGGGCGGCTGCGGCACGCCCTCCCGCCGATCGCCTACGCCGGCGCGCCCACCAACTGGTCCAGGCCGCCCGGACGTTGGGGCACGGACCCGGCGGCCTGGCGCTGACGACCCGTCCGACGGGGACGACCCGTTCGGCGGTGACGACCTCGGCGCCGGGGGCCGCTGCCCGAGCCCCCGCGCCGACGGTGTCACAGCCGTCTGGCAGCATCGGCGCATGACCGCACACGCCACCGACTACACCTGGTTCGAGAAGCGCTATCCCGTCCTCGGTGAGGCCTACTGCCTGACCCTGGTCGAGGGGATCACCGCCGACGAGCTGCTGCGCCGCTTCGACGCCGTCCCCGGCCGCGAGGCCGTCGGCCTGGACGCGGTCGTGTCCGCCTGGGAGACGTTCGACGACGGGGAGGACGAGGAGGCCGAGGCCCTGCTTGCGGAGCACGAGGACGCCGACGACCGACTGCTCGTCGGTGTGACGGAGCTCGGCGGCTGGGCCGTCGCCGTCGAGCCCTTCGGCTACCTCGGCAGCCTCCACGAGCTGCTTCCCGGCCTCGGCGACGGCACCCGGGTGGTCTCGCACTTCCGGAACTTCGCCGCGGTGGACCACTTCAACTGGTGGGAGCAGGGCGCCTGCCGGCTCACCTTCGAACCGCTCTTCCCGACCCAACGGCACGGCTCGGACGCCGAGGCCCCCGGCATCCCGGAGCTGCTGGCGGCCTGCGGCTTCCGGCTCGACGAGGAGGACGAGGACCCGCGCCTGCACACCGAGGCCGCGTTCGCGCTGGCCGAGCGGCTGACGGACGTCCGGCTCGACGCGGAACGGCTGGAGGCCGCGACCTTCCGGATCGGCTACGCGCCGAGGCCGTGACCGTCCGAATGCCGGCTGGTCGGCCGGTCGGCTGGTCGGCCGACCGGCCGCGGGTGCGCGTCGGCCGCAGGTGCGCGCCGGCTGCGCGCTCCTCCGTCAGACGCCCGACGGGATCCGTTTGGCCTGGCTGCGTACCTTGAAGGCCGTGGCGATCTCGATCAGCCCCAGGATCACCAGCCAGCACCCGGCCAGGACGGTCAGGGCGGTGATCGAACCGACCGGCCAGACCATCAGCAGCACCCCGGCCACCGTGTTGGCCACTCCCGCGAAAATCTGCAGGCCGCGGGCCGGCATGGCGGGGTCGGAGATCGCGGCGGCGAGCTGGGTGATGCCGCGGAACAGCCAGCCGATGCCGATCCAGAGCGCGAGCAGCAGCAGCGACCGCGCCGCGCTGCGGAAGCAGAGCAGCCCGAGCAGCACGCAGATGGTGCCGCTGATGAAGGCCAGCACCCGCAGCGCGGTGGTCGCGTGCGTGCCGAACGCGGCGACCAGCTGCACGATGCCGATGACCAGCAGGTAGAGGCCGAACAGCACGCCCACCACCAGCAGGGTCTGCTCCGGCCAGGCGAAGACGACGATCCCGAGGGCGAGCGACGCGAGCCCGGCGACCAGCAGGACCTGCCAGGCGGCCTTGGCGAGCTGTCCGAGCGGTCCCTGGACCGGGGAACCGTCGGGGGTGATGATCGGGGGGACCACGGTGGCGGACTCCTCGGGCCGGGGCGGGCGACGGGTGAAGGACGGACCCCAGCCTCGCGCTGCCGGCGGTGGACGGCACGTCGGATTCGGCTGTCCGGGGAAGGGAATGATCCCTCCCGGTCGCCGGAACGACACCTTCCGGTCGATCGCCGTCGATATCATCCGGCGGTATGACTTCTGAAGGGTGGGGGACCCCTCCGGTCGAGCCGATCAGCCAGCACTACATCGTCTGCGGGGGCAACGCGCTGGCCCACCGGCTGGTCCTGGAACTCGTCGAACACTACGAGGTCCCGGTCGTCGTCCTGGTCGCCGACCGCACCCGCGACCACGCACCGCACATCGAGCAACTGCCCGGCGTCGCCGCCGTCGTCGAATACGGCAGCATCACCGACGAGGCCCTGCGCGCGGTGTCCATCGAGACCGCGCGCGGCCTCGCCCTCGTCGAAGGCAGCGACCAGGAGAACATCCACGCCGCACTCAGTGCCCAGGGCCACAACCCGAAGCTGCGCATCGTGCTCCGGATGTTCAACCAGCGGCTCGGCGAGAACATCGAACGGCTGCTCAAGAACGGTGCCGCACTCTCCGGCTCCGCCACCGCCGCCCCGGCCTTCGCCGCCGCCGCGCTCGGGAGACCCAACTCGGTCGAGATCGGCGGCCGCTTCCTGCACATCGCCTTCGACGACGCCATCACCTCCGACCGGCTCTGCATCGTCGCCGACCAGATCGACCGGCAGGACCTCAGCCGGATCCGCCTGCTGCCCGAACAGCAGGCGGAGGCGGCCGAGTTCGTCCGGCTCGCCGCCGAGTTCGGCGACGACGGGCCGGTCCGCCCCGGCGGCGTCCGCCGCGACCCGACGCCCGGGGCCGATTCCGTCGAGGAGCCGGAGCCGGACGCGGAGCCGGACGTGGAGACCAATGCGGTTCTGGCGGAGGCGGCCGGGGCGGCGGCGTCGGCGGAGGCCGGGGCCGAGGAGCCGGGCGGGGTCGCCGCGCTCCAGACGCTGCCGATCGAACCGCGTGAGGCCACCGGCTGGGCGCGCCGGATGCGCTGGCGGCTGCTCGACACCATGCGCTTCTTCACCAGCGCCCGGATGCGGCTGGCGCTGCTCACCGCCCTCGCGGCGGTGCTCATGTCCTTCGGCGTGCTCTGGTACCTGAACCGGGACTTCGGCTGGACCCTCTACATCTCGCTGCTCGACCTGGCGGGCGCCGCGCAGCCCGACCAGCCCGCCGACATCGCCGCCGGCACGGGCACCGGCGGACTGTGGCAGCGGGTCGCCCAGGTGGTCATCACCATCTGCGGCATCACCTTCGCGCCGGTCGCCACCGCCATCGCGGTCGAGGTGCTCGCCTCCGGACGGCGCGGACAGCCCCGCAACCCCGGGGCCGGCACCCGCGACCACGTGATCGTGGTCGGGCTCGGCAACGTGGGTACGCGCGTCGCGACCCAACTGCACGACCTGGGCGTGCCGGTGGTCTGCATGGAACGCGACCCGCAGGCGCGCGGCATCGCCGCCGTCCGGGCGCTCGGCATCCCGGTCGTCCTGGGGGACGGGCCGTTCGAGGAGCAGCTGCGCCGGGCCCGGCTGAAGCACAGCCGGGCGCTGGTCGCGGTCAGCGGCGACGACGCCACCAACCTGGAGGCGGCCCTGGAGGCGCGCCACGGCAATCCCGAAGTCCGGGTGGTGGTGCGGCTGTTCGACGACAACTTCGCCGGTCACTTCTACGCCACGCTCGACAACGCGGCCTCGCGGTCGGTCTCCTACCTGGCCGCGCCCGCCTTCGCCGCCGCCCTGATGGGGCGTGAGGTGCGCGGGATGCTCTCGGTGTTCCGGCACGTGCTGCTGATCGCCGAGCTGACGGCGGAGGACGGCGGCGGGCTGATCGGCATGAACCGGCACGACCTGGAGGACCCGGGAGGGGTCCGGGTGATCGCCGTCAGGTCCGCCCACAGCTCGCAGCTCCAGTGGAACTTCCCCGACCGCACGCGGCGGCTGGCCCCGGGCGACCAGATCGTGGTCGCCGCCACCCGCAGCGGACTGGCCCGGCTCAACACGACGCTGGCGGGAGAGGACTGACGGGGAACAGCGAACAGGTAACAGATAACAGCTGACAGATTTCAGATGATGAAATCTGTCAGCTGTTATCTGTCATCGGTCAGCGGTGGGTGAAGGACGCCGGGCGCTTCTCGGCGAAGGCCGCCATGCCCTCCTTCTGGTCCGCCGTGGCGAACACCGAGTGGAACAGCCGGCGCTCGAACCGCACGCCCTCCGCCAGGGTGGTCTCGAAAGAGCGGTTGACGCTCTCCTTCAGCATGATCGCGGCCGGGGTGGACATCGCCGCGACGGTCTCGGCGGTGGCCAGCGCCTCGGCGAGCAGCTGGTCGGCCGGGACGATCCGGGAGACCAGGCCGGCCCGCTCGGCCTCCTCGGCGCCCATCATGCGACCGGTCAGGCACAGCTCCATCGCCTTGGCCTTGCCGACCGCCCGGGTCAGCCGCTGCGAGCCGCCGATGCCCGGCAGGACGCCCAGCTTGATCTCGGGCTGGCCGAACTTCGCGGTGTCCGCGGCGAGCAGGATGTCGCACATCATCGCCAGCTCACAGCCGCCGCCCAGCGCGAACCCGGCCACCGCCGCGACCACCGGCTTGCGCAGCGAGCCGATCCGGTCCCACGGGCCCAGCCAGTCGTCCAGGTAGACGTCGGGGAACTGGTTGCCCTGCATCTCCTTGATGTCGGCGCCGGCCGCGAAGGCCTTCTCCGAGCCGGTGATCACCAGACAGCCGATCTCCGGGTCCCGGTCGAAGGCGGTGGCGGCCGCCACGACCTCGTTCATCAGCTGGGTGTTCAGCGCGTTGAGTGCCTTGGGCCGGTTGAGCGTGATCAGCCCGACCCGGCCCTTGCGCTCGACCAGGATCGTCTCGTAGGCCTCGGGTCCGGTCTCGGTCCCGCTCTTGGTCTCGGTCATCGCCGTTGACTCCCATTCCGCTGCTCGGCGCCGCGCGGGCGCGCCCTGACCACCCAACGATCTACGACGCGCCCCGCCTCGCGCCAGTCTTGGCATGCGAGACGGTCGTCACGGGCACAAGCACGGGCACGGGCGCAACCGCGCGCGGGACCGTCCGCTCAGGCCAGGCCGAGCTCGTCGCCCTCGCGCGGGGCGAGGAGGCGCGCGACGTCGGCCTCCGTGACCTCGGCGAGCGAGGCCGGGGACCACCGCGGGTTGCGGTCCTTGTCGATCACCTGGGCCCGGATGCCCTCCACCAGGTCGTGACCCTCCAGCGCCGCACAGGAGATGCGGTACTCCTGGTCCAGCACCGCCTCCAGCGAGGGAAGCGTCCGGGCGCGGCGCAGCGCGGCGAGGGTGGCCTTGACGGCGGTCGGGGAGTTGCCGAGTACCAGCTCGGCGGCCTCCTTCGCCTCCGGCACGCCGGAATCGAGCAGCCGCTCGACGATCTCCTCCACGGTGTCGGCGGCATAACAGGCGTCGATCCACTCGCGCTGCCGGGCCAGGGCGGCCGGCGGCGCGGGCTCGGCGTGTGCCGCGACGACGGCGGCGGCCGCGTCCGGGGTGCGGGTGAGGGCGTCGAGCAGTGCCGGGATCCGCTCCGAGGGGACGAAGTGGTCGGCGAACCCGCACAGCAGGGCGTCGCCGGGGCCCATCGAGCCGGAGGTGAGCCCGAGGTGGGTGCCCAACTCGCCTGGGGCGTGGGCGAGCAGACGGCTGCCGCCGACGTCCGGCACCAGGCCGATCCGGGTCTCGGGCATCGCGACGACGGAGCGCTCGGTGACGATCCGCACCGCGCCGTGCGCGGACAGCCCGACGCCGCCGCCCATGGTGATGCCGTCCATCACCGCGACGTACGGCTTCGGGTAGCGGGCGATCAGGGCGTTCAGCCGGTACTCGTCGCGGAAGAACGCCCGGAAGCCGGCCCCGCCTGCCTTGGCGTCGTCGTGCATCGCGCGGATGTCCGCCCCGGCGCAGAGGCCGCGCTCGCCCGCCCCGGTCAGGACGACGGCGTGCACACGCTCGTCCGCGGCCCAGTCGTCCAGCGCGGCCCGGACGGCCGTGATCATGCCGTGGGTCAGCGAGTTGAGCGCCCGCGGCCGGTTCAGCACGATCCGTCCGACCCCGCCGTCCAGGTGCACCTGGACCTCTGCCAGCTCTGCGCTCATCGGGCCCGCTCCCGTTCCTCGGCGACGTGGACTTCCGCAGTCCACCGTACCGGGGTGGGTCGGCCGTCCTGATCACTGGGAGGGTGCCCGGAGGCCCGGGGCTCCGCCGGTCACGGCCAGGCGCGCAGGGCGAGTTCGGCGACGTGGGACAGGTCGGCGGCGGTGGCACCGTCCCGGGCCTGCTGCGACATGCCCTGGATGACGGTGGCGAGGTAGCCGGCCAGTGCCTTCGGGTCGGCCTCGGGCGGCAGTTCGCCCTCCTCGCGGGCCCGGCGCAGCCGCGCCTCGAAGACCAGCGTGTTCCCGTTGCGCAGCTCGCGCAGGTGGGCCTGGATGCCGGCGTCCTGGGCGGAGACGTTGGTGGCGGCGGAGATCACCAGGCAGCCGGCCGGGTGGGACGGGTCGGCTCAAAAATAATCGGGCATGTTGACAGAAGGGGGCCCTGCCATGGGTGCGTACGGGCTTCGGGGCAAGACCGCGCTGGTCACGGGCGGCAGCAGGGGGATCGGTCGGGCCATCGCGCGCCGGCTCGGGCGGGACGGCGCCACCGTGGCGATCGGCTACGTCCGCGACGAGGCGGCGGCCGGTGAGGTGGTGGCGGGCATCCGCGCCGACGGTGGACGGGCGTTCGCGGTGCGGGCCGAACTCGGCCGGCACGGCGACGCGGCCGCGCTGTGGGCGGCCTTCGACGCCGGGATCGGGGCGCACGCGCCGGACGGCGGAGTGGACATCATCGTGAACAACGCCGGGATCGGGCGCAGTTCGGACCTCGAGTCGCTGACCGAGGAGGACTTCGACCAGGTCTTCGCCGTCAACGTCCGCGCGCCGTTCTTCGTGGTGCAGCACGGGCTGAAACGGCTACGGGACGGCGGCCGGATCGTCAACATCTCCAGCGGTGCCGCCCGGCTCGCCATGCCGGAGATCATCGCCTACGGCGCGACCAAGGGGGCGCTGGACACCTTCACACTCAACCTCGCCAAGCAGCTCGGGCCGCGCGGGATCACCGTGAACTCGGTCGCGCCCGGCATCGTGGACACCGACGTCAACGCCGGGTGGCTGCGCGGCAACGAGGAGGCGCAGGCCTACGCGGCCTCGGTCGCCGCGCTCGGCCGGGTCGGGCAGCCGACGGACATCGCGGACATCGTCGCCTTCCTCGCCTCCGACGACGCGCGCTGGGTGACCGGGCGGGTCGTCGACGCCACGGGGGGCGCGGGGCTGTAGGTGGGAAAACAGATGGCAGCTGACAGATGATGAAATCTGTCAGCTGTCATCTGTCGGCTGTCATCTGTTACTCGCCGACGCTGCTCGCGGCGGCCCTGCGCCCCCGCCGCCGGCTCCGCGCTACGCCCCGACCCGGCCCGCGACCTCGCCGAAGCCCACGACGGTCCCGTCCGGGCCCGGCGCGGTGGCGGTGATGACGACCTCGTCGCCGTCCTCCAGGAAGGTGCGCGTCGTCCCGTCCGGGAGCTTCAGCGGCTCCTCGCCGTTCCAGGTCAGCTCGATCAGCGCGCCCCGGGTGTCCGGCTCGGGCCCGCTGACGGTGCCCGAGGCGAACAGGTCGCCGGTGCGCAGCGAGGCGCCGTTGACGGTCATGTGGGTGAGCTGCTGCTGCGCCGTCCAGTACATGGAGGCGAACGGCGGGCGGGAGACCAGGTGGCCGTTGAGCCGGATCTCCATCGCCAGGTCCAGGCCCCACGGCTCGCCGCCGCGGTCGTCCAGGTACGCCAGCGGCTCGACGTCCCGCTCCGGCGGGCTGACCCGGGCGTGTTGCAGTGCGTCCAGCGGGACGATCCACGGCGAGACCGAAGTCGCGAACGACTTGCCGAGGAACGGGCCGAGCGGCACGTACTCCCAGGCCTGGATGTCGCGCGCCGACCAGTCGTTGACCAGGCAGACGCCGAACACGTGCTCGCGGAAGTCGTCCAGCACGACCGGGCGCCCCAGCTCCGACGGCGTGCCGACGACGAAGCCGACCTCGGCCTCGATGTCCAGCCGGCGGGTCGGGCCGAAGGTCGGCACAGCGTCGGCGGGCGCCTTGCGCTGCCCGTGCGGGCGCACCACCGGCGTGCCCGACACGACGACGGTGCCGGACCGGCCGTGGTAACCGATCGGCAGGTGCTTCCAGTTGGGTGTGAGCGCCTCGCCGCCCGGGCGGAAGATCCGGCCCAGGTTGGTGGCGTGGTGCTCGGAGGCGTAGAAGTCGACGTAGTCGGCGACCTCGAACGGCAGGTGCAGCCGGACCTCGCCGACCGGCAGCAGCGCCGGGGAGAGCGCCGCCCGGAAGGACTCGTCCGTCAGCCAGTCGGTCAGGTCGGCCCGCACCTGCGTCCAGACCGAACGCCCCGCCGCCATCAGGGGGTTGAGCGAGTCCGCGTCCAGCAGGACGGACGGCGCCCCGGCCGCGCGGGCGGCCGCACCGGCGTCCAGCACGAAGTCCCCGATGCGCACGCCGATCCGGCGCCGCCCGGGCTGGTCGTCGGCGGTGAAGACGCCGTACGGCAGGTTGTGCACGCCGAACGGCGAGTCCTGGGCGCTGGCGAGCCAGCTGCGGGGGGTGCTCAACGGTCCTCCTGGGGCAGTGGACTGGGCGACAGCAGGCCGAGCGCGGCCAGGTCGTCCAGGGGTTCGGCGATGCTGCAGGTGCCGAACGCGGTGAACGAGTTGCGGATCACCGTAACCTGACGGTCGTCCAGCGCGCGGACGGCCTTGGCGAGGACCTCGCCGTCGCGTTCCGCCAGCACCGCTGCGGCGGCGGACCGGTCGGTCTCCTGCGCGGCGAGCAGCACGTTCAGGAAGCCGTGGTGCTCGAAGCCGGTGACCGGATCGGTGTGTCGGACGGCGTGGTGCAGCCCGGCCGTGCACTTGTACGGCAGGCCGCGCTGCGCGCAGCCGGTGAGGAAGCCGGCCAGCTCCTCCTCGCCCGGGAAGGCGTCCGCGGCCAGCCCGCCGGTGCGGAACTTCGCCCGGTACGCGCTGTCGACCAGGACGTCCAGCGTCTCGTCCAGCCCGTCGCCGCGCAGGAGTTCACGCGGCAGCTCGACGGCGGCCGGCACGTCCGGCGGCAGCAGCCGGTCCAGTTCGGCGACGGCCTCGCGGGCGTCCCGGGTGGCCAGCTCGACACCGGCCACCTCGAACGGCGCGGCGGCGGCGAGGGCCGGGGCGAGCTCCGCGCTGCCCCCCGGCAGCACGAGCCCGACCCGCAGCGGCGCGCCGTCGGCCGCCGAAGAGGCGGTCGCGGCGGCCAACTCGCCCAGCCGGCCCGCCCCGCAGAGGAGCGGCCCGACCGCGTCGGCGTACCAGGCAGTGCGGTGGGCGCGGTGCGCGGGCACCGCCTCGGCGAGCGGCAGGTTCCCCGGCGGGAACACCGCCGCGTCGTCGAAGAGCCCGGCGAACAGGCCGTGCCAGGCCCCGGTGATCACGCTCATCGACCGGGCCCCCGACCGGCCCAGGTCCACGCGTAGTTGCCGTCCTCGCTGGCCCGGCCGCCCTCGCCGAGCTCCAGCGGGCGGAACGTGTCCACCATGACGGCGAGTTCGTCGAAGAAGTCCACGCCGATGCTGCGCTCGTACGCGCCCGGCTGCGGCCCGTGGGTGTGCCCGCCGGGGTGCAGCGAGATCGAACCCTGGCCGATGCCCGAGCCCTTGCGGGCCGCGTAGTCGCCGCCGCAGTAGAACATGACCTCGTCGCTGTCCACGTTGGCGTGGTAGTACGGCACCGGGATCGACAGCGGGTGGTAGTCCACCTTGCGCGGCACGAAGTTGCAGATCACGAAGTTCTGCCCCTCGAACACCTGGTGGGCCGGCGGCGGCTGGTGGATCCGGCCGGTGATCGGCTCGTAGTCCTTGATGTTGAAGGCGTACGGGTACAGGCAGCCGTCCCACCCGACCACGTCGAAGGGGTGGTGCGGCACGGTGTAGCGGGTGCCCGAAATCCCGTTCGGGCCACGGTGCTTGACCAGCACGTCGACGTCCCCGGGGGTGTCGACGAGCAGCGGGCCGACCGGGCCGCGGAAGTCCCGCTCGCAGTACGGCGCGTGCTCCAGCAGCTGGCCGTACTTGGAGAGGAAGCGCTTGACCGGGGTGATGTGGCTGTTCGCCTCGATGCAGTACGCGCGCAGCGGCTCGTCCCCGGACGGCACCCAGCGGTGGGTGGTGGCCCGCGGGATGATCACGTAGTCGCCCTGGCCGACCTCGATCGAGCCGAAGACCGTCTCGACCGTGCCCGTACCGGACTCGATGTACACGCACTCGTCGCCGAGCCCGTTGCGGTACAGCTCGCTCGGCGCCCCGGCGGCGACGTACGAGATCCGCACGTCCGCGTTGCCGAGGACCAGGCGGCGGCTCGCCACGACGTCCGCGGACTTCCACTCCTGGCCCGCGAACAGCTCGTGCAGCTTGAGGTGGCGGGGGAGCAGGGGGTGGTTGGGCACCGTCGACTGGTCCGGCAGCTCCCACGGCACCGCGTTCACCACGGCCGACGGGATGCCCCGGTGGTAGAGCAGCGAGGAGTCCGAGGAGAACCCCTCCTCACCCATCAACTCCTCGTAGTACAGCCCGCCTTCGGGTGTGCGGTGCTGGGTGTGCCGCTTGGGCGGGATGCTGCCCAGCTGCCGGTAGTACGCCATCTCCCTGCTCCTCCTCGACCGGGTACGGCCGACCGCGCCGGTGGCCCGTGCGGTTCGACCGTACCCAGAGTGTCCCGCTGTTTCCCGCGGTGTCCCGCTCAGACTTCCCCGGCGGTCACAGGTTGCCGCGGGCGTCCTGCTCGCGCTCGATCGCCTCGAACAGCGCCTTGAAGTTGCCCTTGCCGAAGCCCAGCGAACCGTGCCGCTCGATGAACTCGTAGAAGACGGTCGGACGGTCGCCGATCGGCTTGGTGAAGATCTGCAGCAGGTAACCGTCCTCGTCCCGGTCGACCAGGATGCCGCGCTTCTTCAGCTCGTCGATGTCCACCCGCACCTTGCCGATCCGGGCGCGCAGCTCCGGGTCGTCGTAGTACGAGTCCGGGGTGTTGAGGAACTCCACGCCGCGCGAACGCAGCACGTCCACGGTGGTGAGGATGTCGTTGGTGGCAAGCGCCATGTGCTGGCAGCCGGGGCCGGTGTAGAACTCCAGGTACTCGTCGATCTGGGACTTCTTCTTGGCGATCGCCGGCTCGTTGAGCGGGAACTTCACCCGGTGGTTGCCGCTGGCGACGACCTTGGACATCAGCGCGGAGTAGTCGGTGGCGATGTCGTCGCCGACGAACTCGGCCATGTTCACGAAGCCCATGACGCGGTTGTAGAACGAGACCCACTCGTCCATCTTGCCCAGCTCGACGTTGCCGACCGCGTGGTCGAGGGCCTGGAACAGGCGCTTCGGCGAGCCCTCCGGGTGCTTGACCCGGCTCTCCGCGGCGATGTAGCCCGGCAGGTACGGGCCGCTGTAGCGGGAGCGGTCGATCAGGGTGTGGCGGGTCTCGCCGTAGGTGGCGATGGCGGCGCGGCGCACGGTGCCGTGCTCGTCCGAGACGTCGTTCGGCTCCTCCAGGACGGTGGCGCCGGTCGCGCGGGCGTGCTCGATGCACTTGTCGACGTCCGGCACCTCCAGCGCCAGGTCGACGACGCCGTCGCCGTGGCGGCGGTGGTGGTCCAGCAGCGGGCTGTCCGGCAGCACACCGCCCTTGATCACGAAGCGGCAGGAGCCGGAACGGAGCACGAAGGCCTTGCGGTCCCGGCGGCCGGTCTCCGGGCCGGAGTAGGCGACCAGCTCCATGCCGAACACGGCCTGGTAGAACTGGGCCGTCTGGGTGGCGTTGCCGACCACGAACACGACCGCGTCCTGGGCGGTCACCGGGAACGGGTCGGTGGCCGGGTCGTGCTCGACGAGGCCGACGAGGCGGCGGAGCTGGTCGGCGTCGAGACCGGCCGCGCGCTCCTCGGGGGTCAGCTCAAGGGCGTGGGACTGCGTGGTCATCGGTCGTTCCTCCATGTTGGGCCTCGGCTCTGAGGCATCCGCTCGCCGTGGATGGGTGGGACGGTGCGGCTGAGCGCAGAGCTTGCTCCTGTCGGGATGGTTGGGCAACAGGTCGGGATTTCGCTGTTCAATGTGTACAAGCCGACCAGGAAATCAGGGGTCCGGCTGGGCAAAATGCGCTGCACTCCGGGGTTGATTCACGATGTGTGCATAACCGGTCAGCCCATGCCGCCGTCGTCGCTGCCGGTGCCGTCCGAGCGGGTGCCGGAGCCGTCTGGGCGGGTGCCGGTGCCGGTGCCGTCCGGGCCGGCGAGGTGGCGCAGGAACCAGTCCCCGGCCAGCTCGGAGACCCGGTCCAGGGTGCCGGGCTCCTCGAACAGGTGGCCCGCGTGCGGCACCACCGCCAGTTCACTCTCGCAGCGCAGCCGCGTCCGCGCCCGCCGGTTGAGCTCGATCACCGTGCCGTCCAGGCCGCCGACCACGAGCAGCGTCGGCGCGATCACCCGGGCCAGGGCGTCCGGCCCGGCCAGGTCGGGCCGCCCGCCCCGGGACACCACCGCGCCGACGGCCCGGCCCAGCTCCGCGGCGGTGTGCAGCGCGGCGGCCGCGCCGGTACTGGCGCCGAACAGGCCGAGCGGCAGCGCGCCGGTCTCCGCCAGGGCGCCCGGCCGCCCGCAGACCGCGGTCAACCGGGAGCCGAGCAGCTCCACGTCGAAGACGTTCCGCCGGTCCTCCTCCTCGGCCTCGGTGAGCAGGTCGAACAGCAGCGTCGCCAGCCCGGCCCGGTTCAGGTACCGGGCGACGTGCCGGTTGCGCGGGCTGTGCCGGCCGCTGCCGCTGTCGTGCGCGAACACCACCAGGCCCCGCGCACCCGCCGGGACGGTCAGGTGCCCCGCCAGCCGGACCCCGGCGGCCGCCAGCGCCAGCTCACGGTCCACGGCGACCGGGGCGGGCGGCCGCCCGCCCCGGGCCTCGGCCAGCAGCCGCAGCACCTCGTCGTCCCCGGTCTGCGAGAAGTCGTCGTAGAACTCGCCGATCGCGAAGAACGGCGACGGCATGCCGACGCAGATCAGCTCGTCCGCGACCTCCGACAGCCGCTCCGTCCAGTCCCTCGGCGCCACCGGCACCGCCAGCACCACCCGGGCCGCGCCCCGGGCCCGGGCGATCAGGCAGGCGGCCCGCGCCGTCGAACCGGTCGCGATGCCGTCGTCCACCACGAGCACGGTGCGGCCGCGCAGATCGGCCGCCGGACGGTCACCCCGGTAGCGGCGCGCCCGCCGCGCCAGCTCGGCCCGCTCCTGCCGCTCCACCTCGGCCAGCTGCTGGTCGGTGATCCCGGCCAGACGCATCACGTCGTCGTTGAGCACGCGTACGCCGTCCTCGCCGATCGCGCCCATGCCCAGCTCCGGCTGGTACGGCACGCCCAGCTTGCGGATCACGCAGATGTCCAGCGGCGCGCCGAGCGCCGCCGCCACCTCGGCCGCCACCGGCACCCCGCCGCGGGGCAGCGCCACCACCACGGTGCCGGGTCCGGCCAGATGTCCCAGGTGGGCGGCCAGACGGCGGCCCGCGTCGGTGCGATCGGTGAAGTGGGTACCGGTGACGTGCATGACACGGCCTCCGCGTTCCACCGTACGCCGTTGCGGGGTGGGCCGTTGTGCCGTATGCGGGGGAGCGGTCGGGCGAGCGGTCGGGAGTGGGCCGGGACGGGGCTGGGACGGGGCCGGGACCGGGCCGGGAGCCGGCAGGGACAAGGCCGGGAACGGGTCGGGAAGGGGAGGGGACGAGGCCCCCGTGTGGCCGGGACAACGGGCGGCGCACGGTTGGTCGCAGAGGCGGACCGCCGGGCCCGCCCGCGACCGGAAGGAACCCCGAAATGCCGGGCACCGTCATCACCGACCTGCGGCAACGCGGCGCGGTCGACCCCGGCCGCCTGCTCTCGGGCCCGCTGCGCGTCGTCGGACTCCAGTGGCTCGAACCCGGCCACAGCGCCGAGGTGACCTCCGACGGCGTCGAGCACGCGCTCTACGTCACCGCCGGCTCCGGCCTGGCCTCCGCCCCCGAGGAGGCCCTCCGGGACGGCGCCGACGACAGCGGCATCCCGCTGGTCCAGGACACCGCCGTCGTCCTCCCGCTCGGCTCCCGCACCGTCCTCACGGCCGGTACGGCCGGGCTGGAGTACTTCCACGCCGTCCTCGCCGTCCCGGCGGGCGCGGTGGCCGGGGACCCGGACAGCACCGAGGCCCCGAACTCCCCGGACTCTCCGGAATCCCCGAACGGAGGTGAACCCAGGTGATCGTCACCACCGACAGCGGCTCCGCCATGGTCCTCCTCGGCCCGAACAGCGAACGCGTACGGGTCCGTTCCCTCGCCAGGCGCTCCATGCTCGCGAGCGCCTGCGAGTCCTTCGACCACCTGCGGCTGAGCCCCGGAGCCCACCACGTCCTGACCGGCCGGCCCGATACCGAGACCGTCCTGCACGTCCTGCGCGGAGCCGCCGTCGTCGGCCAACTCTCCGGCAAACCGGACTACTTGGCCTCGGACGGCGACCTCCTGCTGGCCCGCAGGGGCCATGCGCTCCACCTGGAGGCCGGACCGCTCGGCGTGGAACTGCTCTGCCTCACCCTCGCGGCGCCCCACCGCACCGCCGGCACCCGGGCCGCCCTGGCCCGGCGCCGCGCCGAGCGCCGCAACCGGCCGTGACCCCCCAGCCGCGACCGGCCGGCCGCGATCACTCAGTCATCGTGATCAACTGGCCGCAACAACAAGCCTGTTACCAACCGAACGGAGGGGATCCGGCGTGATCCTCGTCCCTGCTGCCGTCCCCCGCACCGCGCCCGCGTTCCAACGGCTCATCGACCCCGGGCAGCGCCCGTCCGTCCTCGGCGCACTGACCGTCGAAGTCCTGCCGCCCGGCGTCCACGTCGAGCAACGACCCTGCGAGGAAGCCGAGTTCGTCACCGTGGTGCTCTCGGGGCGCCTGCGTGCCGACGGTCGGATCCTCTCCCCGGGCGAGGTGCTGCACCACCGGCCCGGCAGTGACTGCCGGTTCACCGCCGTGCGCGGGGCACCGACCGCGCTGCTCACCGTCCGACCGGTCGCGACGGTCTCACCGGTCGCCGCGGGCGCCAACATCCCCTCCCAGCGCGCCGGTTCGCTCGCGGTCGACAGTGGCGCGCGGGTGAGCGTGGACACCGTCACCTTCGCCCCGGGCGACGGCTACGAGCCGCCCGCGGACCCGGGTGCGGACGTCTTCCTGGTGCTCCTCTCGGGCGCCGCCACGGTCCTCGGTGAGGACGGCGCGAGGTCTCTCTTCCCCGGCGACCTGGTCTACGTCCGGGCGGGCGAGCGGCACGGCTTCCGGGCCGGTCCGCGTGGACCGGTCACCGCCGTCCTGGGCCGGATCGTGGCCACCGCCGACACCGCCGACACCGCCGACACCGCCGACACCGTTCGGTCCGTACTGGCCCGCAACGAACTGCACTGACCCGCACTGACCTGCACTGACCTGCACCGACGTGCACCGACGACTCGCCGTTCCATCCGGCCGACACCGTTTCTGGGACCGGAATGGGACGGCGGGCCCATGCATCCGGGGCGTACCGGTACGCATGGTGGATGCAAGGCGATCGACCGGATCGGTCGCTCGAAAGATTCAGGAGAACCACCCCATGGCAACGAACACCGCGACCAAGGCGCTCTGCCTGGCCTCGGCTCTGGCCGGCGCGATCGCCTCAGCCGTCGCCTTCAAGAACGCTTGTGCCGCCGCGGCGCCCAAGCCCGGCAAGCCGGCCGCCAAGTCGCCGGAGCCGACCCGCTGCACCAGCGGCCAACCGGACTGCGGCGGGCCGTGACCCTCACCGAGAAGTGAAGCCCGTGGCGGCGAACCCGTCACCGATTCCCCTCAGGCCCCCGGTACCGCCAGTGCCGGGGGCCTTCGGCATGCTCGGCCGGTTCACTCGCAGCGGGTATATCTGCGGCCGGTTCACCCGTAGCCGGTTCACTCGCGGACGGTTCACCCGTAGCCGGTTCACCCGACGGCGCGCCCGTCGGTGGCCGCACCGGCAGCGGGTGTGCGCGGCAGCACGGCCACCACCTGGGTGCCGTGCGCGCTCCGGAGCGGCTCCACCGTGCAGCGTCCACCGATCTCCGCCGCCCGGTCCGCCATCGAGCGCAGACCGACGCCGCCGTTTCCGAACCCGTCGTTTGCGACCCCGCCGTTTCCGCGTGCGCCGTCCGCATCGGGAGTCCGCCGTTCCGTGCCCTCCCCCGTCGGCCCCTCGCCGCCCACCCCCACCCCGTCGTCGCGCACGGTCAGCGTGAGCGCCTGCGCGTCGACCCGCACCGTCACGCGTGCGGTACGGGCCTGGGCGTGGCGCAGGACGTTGTTCAGCGCCTCGGCGGTGATCCGGTAGGTGGCCACTTCCACCGCCGCCGGCAGTTCGGGCAGCGGGTCGGGGTCCAGGTCGGCGGTGACGGTGAGTTCGCTGCCGCCGAAGGCGGTGGCCAGCTGCTGGAGCGCCCTGGTCAGCCCGAACTCGCGCAGCGGGGCCGGTCCCAGCCGGTCGGTGATCCGGCGGACCTCCTTGATCGCCATCGCGAGGTCGCCCGAGATCCCGCGCAGCGTGTCGCCCAGTTCCTCGCCCCCGCCCCTGCCCCTGCCCCCGCCCCCGCCCCCGCCCCCGGAGCCGGAGTCGGAGCCGGCGACGGAGGCGGCGTTGTCGACCCGCAGCCGCAGCCCGGCCAGGGCGGGCCCGAGTCCGTCGTGGATGTCCCGGCGCAGCCAGCGCCGCTCCTCCTCGCGGGCGGCGACGATCTGTTCCCGGCTGGCCTGGAGGTCCTCCTGGAGCCGCAGGGACGCGACTGCGGGCGAGGCCTGGTCGGCCAGCGAGCGCAGGATGTCGACGTCACTGGCGTCCAGCTCCGTCTCGCCTTCCCGCAGCCCGACCGTCAGTTCGCCGATCGGCGAGCCGTGGTGGACGAGCGGGAAGTCCCGGCGCTGCCCGTCCAGTCGGCCCACGGTGGCCAGCGGGCGCTGTCCGGCCCGGGTGCTGACGGTGAGGGCGACGCCGGGCAGTCGCAGTTCCTCCGCGACCGTCGCACACAGCTCGGCCGGCAGCCGCTGCGGGTCGGCGACCTGCCGGACCTGGCCTGCCAGGGTTCGCAGCACTTGGTAGGGGTGGGCGCGCTCGCCGTAGTAGAGCCGGTCGATCAGGGAGACCGCCCAGCGGGTGGCCGTGGGCAGGCCGGCGCCGAGCACGAAGACCAGCCCGATCAGCAGCAGGGCCGCTCCGCTGTGCCCGGGCACCAGCCAGTCGGACAGTACGGTCGCGAGCAGCACGAAGATCGTGAGGAAGCCGGTGGCCAGCAGCAGCCCGACCAGCGCGTTGCGGGCCGCCCGGTCGAGCCGCCAGCCGCCGTCGCGGATCACCAGGTAGGCGACGGCGACGGCCCAGACCGCGCCGGCGGTGGAGAAGAGCGCGAGGCTCAGCCAGTACGAGTCCTGGTAGTTGCGGGTGTAGAAGTCCTGCATCCCGGCGAGGAACAGGTACGCGCCCAGCAGCCCGGCCAGGTGAGCCCGGCGTCGCGGCGTCGCGCTGGTGCCCGCGCCAGTGCTCGGGCCCGTGCCCGTGCTCGGGCCCGTGCCCGTGTCGGGTGCCGGCTGGTGCGGCAGCCGTACCAGGCGCACCAGCAGGACCGTCGCCGGGACGGCGATCAGCAGGTAGTTGACCGGCGGGTACACGTCGTGCAGCCGGGCGGCGAGGTGCCAGAAGAAGGATCCCGGTGCGGCGCCGGCCAGCGGGTTCGGGTGGCCGAAGGCGTTGACGCGGTTCAGGAACCAGAGGTTGTCGGGGAGTTCCCAGAGCGCGACCGCGCCGATGTACCACCACCAGCGGCGCCCGGTCAGCCGCCCGGAGGGGAGCCAGAGCGGCAGGACGTAGAACAGCGTCGCGCTGACCACGTCGCACACCGCGCGCAGCACCACCGTCGCGGCCACGATGCCGGGGGCGGACACCTCCACCCACACCGGCGCGGAGGCCGCGTTGGGCAGGATCAGCGTGAGCCCGTACAGCAGCATCACCCAGCCGAGCGGACTGCCCGGCCGGTGGGCGTGCAGCAGCATCCCGGCACCGGCGCTGGGCAGCGCGTAGATCAGGACGCTGAGTTCGTTGCGCGCGTACGTCACGGTGGGGTCGCCGAGGTGGACCAGCACGTAGCAGGCCCACAGCACGGAGACGACCAGGCAGACCGAGGTGACGGTCGCGGCGGCCGCGAGCTGGCGCTGGGCGTACGAACGGACCGGTGCAGGCCGGGCGGGCACGCCGGGGCGGAGGGACGTCACCGTGATCATGGCACCTCGCAGCAGGACGAAGCCGGCGGAACGGATCCCGATCGGCCGACCGGCCGAGGGGGTACGCCGGGCGCTTTGACCCAGTCTCGACGGCCGGATGTCCCGGACGCATGAGGCACGGGTCTCGCATCCCGGCCGGGACCACCCGGTCCGTGGCCTGCCCGATCCAGGACCGCGACTCCCCGAGCATGTCACGGAAAGTCACGAGATCATCGCTGGTAGTGTCGGCCGGGTGGATGAACAGCTGCCGGAGGCACCCCCGGACCGGGCCGACGACGCCTCGCCCGTCCGTGTACTGATCGTCGACGATCACCCCCTCTTCCGGGAGGGGCTCAAGGCGGCGCTGGAGAGCGCCGAGGGCGTCACCGTGGTGGCCGAGGCCGAGCGGGTCTCGGACGTGCCGGAGGTGGTCGCCCGGTGCCTGCCGAGCGTGGTGGTCATGGACCTCTCGCTGCCCGACGGCTCCGGGCTGGAGGCCGTGCGCCGGCTCTCCACGCGGGAGCACGCGCCGCCGGTGCTGATGCTGACCATGTCGGACGACGACGGCAACCTGCTCGCGGCGCTCCAGGCCGGCGCGCGCGGCTACCTGGTCAAGGGCGCCGGGCGGGAGGAGGTGCTGCACGCGGTACGGACGGTCGCGGCCGGCGGCGCCGTCTTCGGCGGCGAGGTGGCGGGCCGGATCACCGCACTGCTGGCGGGCGCCCGGATGCGCGAGGCCGGGCAGCTCTTCCCCGAGCTCACCGCCCGCGAGGCCGAGGTGCTGGACCTCGTCGCGCGCGGCCTGGACAACCGGCGGATCGCCCGCGAGCTGGTGGTCGCGGAGAAGACGGTCCGCAACCACGTCACCCACATCTTCGAGAAGCTGCACGTCGCCACGCGCGCCGAGGCGGTCGCCCGGGCGCGCGACATGGGCCTCGGCGACGGCTGACGCGCCGCCCGGCCCGCCGCCGCCCGACGCACCCGGGGGTGCCGGTCCGCCGACCGGCACCCCCGGGGGTCCTGCTCCGCGTCGCCGCGGCTACGGCTGCATCTCGTACGCGCCGGACAGCGCCTCGACCCGCGCCCACACCTTCGCCGCGCGCTCCGCGTCCGCGACCGGCCGGCGGACGTTCGCCAGCGCCCAGGCGGCCTGCTCCTCGGTCGTCGAGGCCTTGCCGTGCAGCTCGGTCGCGTGCGCGGAGAAGTCCCGGACCAGCGCGTCGAAGATCTGGTCCAGCACGTCCGCGTCCAGACCGGTGAGCTCCGCCTGCTCCAGCACCAGCTGGCCGTAGACGATCAGGGCGAACAGCTGGCCGATCTCCAGCAGGAAGTCCAGGTCCGCCTGCTGCTCCTTGCTCGGCGCGTGCGTGAGCAGCAACTCGCAGAAGCCGTCGGCCTGTTCGCGGAAGCGGGCGACGTTCGGCAGCTGCGCGTGGCGGTCGTACGCGGCGCGCCAGTCGTGGAAGCGGATCGCGCCGAGGCCGCGGGCCGGGCCCTGACGGAACAGGAAGGCGTCGTCGGCGGCGTCCAGCCGGCTCGGCACCGGGGCGTAGTCCGCCGGGGCGAACAGGTAGTTGCCCATGAACTTGAGGATCAGCGCCAGGTTGACGTGGACGGTGCCCTCCAGCTTCGGCAGGCCGCGGATGTCCTTCGCCGCCTTGTCGAAGTAGGTGTCCGCCTCGAAGCCCTTGGCCGCGATGACGTCCCACATGAGGTCGATGACCTTCTCGCCCTCGGTGGTGACCTTCATCTTGGTCATCGGGTTGAACAGCAGGTAGCGGCGGTCCTCGGGGGAGGCGCTGCGGAAGTAGTCCACGGCCCGCGCGCTGAACAGCTTCATCGCCACGAGGCGGGCGTACGCGTCGGTCAACTCGCGCCGCACGTGCGGGAAGTCGGTGACCCGCTTGCCGTACAGCACCCGGTTCTGGGCGTGCGTGACCGCCTCGTACATCGCGTGCTCGCAGATGCCGACCGAAGCCGTGCAGAGGTTGAACTTGCCGACGTTGACGGTGTTCAGCGCGGCGTCGAAGGCGGCCTGGCCGGTGTGCAGCACGTCCTCGGCGCGCACCGGGTAGTCCTCCAGGCGGAACTCGCTGACGTACATCTGGGCGTTGACCACGTTCTTCACCAGGTGGTACGCCTCGTGACGGCTGTCGGCGGCGAAGAAGACGTAGCCCTCGGGGCCCTCGACGTCCGAGCGGCGGCCGAACACCGAGACCAGGCCGGCCACGTTGCCGTTGCCGATGTAGTACTTGGAGCCGGTTGCGGTGAAGCCGCCCTCGCCGTCCGGGGTGAGGATCATGTCGGTGGAGTAGATGTCGGCGCCGTGCGTGCGCTCGGAGAGGCCGAACGCCATCACGTGACCCTCCGTCAGGAGGCGGGCGGCGCGGGCCCGGACGGCCTCGTTGTCGCTCTGCCACACCGGCCCGAGGCCGAGGATGGTGACCTGCCAGGTGTACCAGTAGCCGAGGCCGTAGAAGCCCAGGATCTCGTTCAGCTCGGCGATCCGCGCGGTGTCCCAGCGCTTGTCGGCGTCGGCCGACGAGGGGGTCAGGAACTCGGCGAACAGGCCTTCCTTGGCGGCGAATTCGAGGAAGTCGGCGTACCAGGTGCGGTCGATGTAGGTGTCGAGGAGCGCCTTCTTGCCGCGGGACTCGAACCAGTCCACGGTCGCGCGCAGCAGCCGACGGGTCGGCTCGTCGAACTGCGCGGGGTCGTACGAACGCGGGTTGAAGAGCATCACGGGCTCCCGGGGGTCGAGGGTGGTGGGTCGGCGGCTGGGCACGGGTGGGGCCGAGCGGGGGTGGCGGCTGACGGGTGACGGATGACGGCCGACAGATAACAGATAACAGATTTCAGAGTCTGTTACCTGTCATCTGTTATCCGTCATCCGCCACTTGTCGGCCCGTCAGGGCCGCCGGGTGTCGGCGGCGAGGCGGCGCAGGGTGGCGAGCACGTCTTCGAGCCAGGCGAGGGTCATCCGCTCGTACTCGATGCCGCCGCGCAGCACCACGTGCTGGAGCTCCTGCCGGGTGTCCAGCGAGGTGAGGTCGGGGAAGTCGCGCTGCTCGCCGTGCAGGTAGCGGGAGAGCAGGGCGGCGTGTCCGTCCCGGTGGCGTTCGACCTCGGAGATCAGCGCGGCCGGGTCGTCGAAGGCGGCGGCGCGGATCTTGACCGCGAGTTCGTGTCGGACGGTCTCCGGTTCGACCGGTTCGCGCAGCCATCCGGCCAGCGCGACCCGGCCGGCCTCCGCGGCCGAGTACACCTTCTTGTCCGGCCGGCCGTCCTGGGCGACCGGCTCGGCGGCGATCCAGCCGTCCGCCTCCATCCGCCGCAGCACCCGGTAGATCTGCTGGTGGGTGGCGGTCCAGAAGCGGCCGATGGAGCGGTCGAAGCGCCGGGCCAGCTCGTAGCCGGAACCGGGTTGCTCCAGCAGTGAGACGAGGATCGCGTGCTCCAGTGCCATGTCCGGCATCCTGCTATGCAACGAGTTGCATAGGCAATGGGCCCCGGGAACGGTGAGACGCAGGTCACCGGCGTGATCGGATGGTTATCGATCATTTCGGACAATTGAGTGCGAAGCGTTAGATAAGCGCCAGAATGGGTACGGGGCAACCGCCTTCCATGTTCCGGACCACAGGAGGTGGTATCGGTGGCAACCCATATGCCCACCGGCATGGAGCACCACCCGGACATCGTCGAACTCCGGGAGCACTACGAGCGGGTCACCTCGACCCCCCGCGCCCAGGGCGTCGAAGCCCTGGCCGTACTGGCCGGTCTCTTCCTGGCGGCATCGCCATGGATCGTCGGCTTCTTCGCCTTCACCACGCTGACCGTGACCTGCCTGATCGTGGGTCTGGCCTACTGCCTGCTGATGGCGGGATACGGATCGGCCTACGAACGCACACACGCGAGGGCCTGGGCGGCAGCAGCGCTCGGCCTCTGGACGATCATCTCCCCCTGGGCCGTCTCCGGACTGCCCGCGAAGGGCAAGAACATCACCACCTGCGTCATCACCGGTGCCGTGATGTTCCTGCTCGGACTCGCGGCGATCTCGATGGCCACGATCACGTCGAACGGAGCAGCGATGCGGCTCGGCCGGGCCGGCCGAGCGAAGGGCTGATCTTCCCCGCAGCCCGAGCCCGGGGCGTGGAGGGCCCAACCACCCTCCGCGCCCCGGCGCACGGCCCCCGCGCACCGCCCCCGGGGACTTGCGGGCGTTACGGGTGGGTCATCCGCAGCACGTCCAGCGCCTCGTCCAACTGCGCACTCGTGAGCAGGCCCTGCTCCAGGTAGCCGCGTTCCAGCACGACCTGGCGGATCGTCTTGCGCTCGGCCAGCGCCTGCTTGGCGACCTTCGCGGCCTCCTCGTACCCGATGTACCGGTTCAGCGGGGTGACCACAGACGGCGAGGACTCGGCGTACTCCCGGGCCCGTTCGACATTGGCGGTGATGCCGTCCACCGTCCGGTCCGCGAGCAGCCGGGCGCTGTTGGCGAGCAGGCGCACCGACTCCAGCACGTTGCGGGCGATCACCGGGAGCATCACGTTCAGCTCGAAGTTGCCGCTCGCGCCGGCCAGCGTGACCGTCGCGTCGTTGCCGACCACCTGGGCGGCGACCATCAGCACCACCTCGGGCAGCACCGGGTTCACCTTGCCCGGCATGATCGACGAACCGGGCTGCAGATCCGGCAGGTTGATCTCGCCCAGACCGGTGCGCGGGCCAGAGCCCATCCACCGCAGGTCGTTCGCGATCTTCGTGAACCCGACCGCCACCGTCCGCAGTTGGCCGCTCAGCTCGACCAGGGCGTCCCGCGCGCCCTGCGCCTCGAAGTGGTCCCGGGCCTCGGTCAGCGGCAGGCCGGTGGTGCGCGCCACCTCCTCGATCACCGCCGCCGGGAACCCGGGCGGCGTGTTGATGCCGGTGCCCACCGCCGTACCGCCGAGCGGCAGTTCGGCGACCCGGGGGAGCGTCGCCAGCAGCCGCTCCCGCCCGTGCCGCACCTGCGCCGCGTACCCGCCGAACTCCTGGCCGAGGGTGACCGGGGTGGCGTCCATCAGGTGCGTCCGGCCCGACTTGACCACCTGCGCGAACTCGGCGGCCTTGCGCTCCAACGCCTCCGCCAGGTGCTCCAGCGCCGGGATCAGGTCGTGCGTGACGGCGGCGGTGGCCGCGATGTGGATCGAGGACGGGAACACGTCGTTGGACGACTGACTGGCGTTGACGTGGTCGTTCGGGTGCACCGGCCGGCCCAGCCGCTCGGTGGCCAGGGTGGCGATCACCTCGTTGGTGTTCATGTTCGACGAGGTGCCCGAGCCGGTCTGGAACACGTCCACCGGGAACTCCCCGTCCCAGCGCCCCTCGGCGACCTCCTCGGCCGCCGCCGCGACCGCCGCCGCGGTCTCCTCGTCCAGCACGCCCAGCCGGGCGTTCACCCGGGCCGCCGCCGCCTTGATCCGGGCCAGCGCGGCGATGTGTGCGCGCTCCAGCCGCTGCCCGGACACCGGGAAGTTCTCCACGGCGCGCTGCGTCTGCGCCTGCCACTTCGCGGCGGCCGGCACCCGGACCTCGCCCATCGAGTCGTGCTCGATCCGGTACTCCTGCTCCTGCACGTCACCCATCGCGCGCTGCACCTCCTGAACGGGCCGGGACGGCCCCGGCTCCGAGCGGTCTTCGATCACCACAGCCGCGCGGAGGCCCCGGGTATTTCCGCCGGCCTCCGGTCCGGTCACGCTTCGGTTCGTTCCGGCGCGGTTCGTTCCGTCGAGCGTTCATTCCGGGGAGGTTCATTCCGTCGACCTTGATCACTCGAACGGGTGAGAAATCGCGGGGGCGCTTCAAACGGCCGTACGCCGCTTCGTACGCTCCTGCCCGGACGATCACCACGGGGGGCGGACACATGACCAAGGGGGCGGACAGATGACCACAGGACGCGGCGCGGCCGGAACCGGCCGGCAGGACCCTGCGGGCGGACTCACCAGGCGGCAACTGCTCGGCGCGTCGGCGGCCCTCGGCGGCGCGGCCTGGCTGCTGCGCGGCACCATCGGCCCGGACAGCGCCGAGGCCACCACCCCCGTACCGCCCGGCCTGCCCGCCGGCACCGAGCTGTACCAGCGGGTGTTCCAGAACTGGTCCGGCGAGATCCGCACCGACCAGCTGTGGACCTGCGCACCGCGCACCGCCGAGGAGGTCCCCGCGCTCGCCGACTGGGCCCACGCCAACGGCTGGCGACTGCGCGCCACCGGCTACCGGCACACCTGGGCGCCGCTCACCGTCGCCAACGGGACCCCGGACAGTGCCCGCGTCCTCCTCGTCGACACCAGCCGGTACCTCACCGCGATCGCCGCCGACTCGCCGACCACCGTCCGGGTCCAGACCGGCGCCACCATGGAGGATCTGCTCGCCCACCTGGCCGGTCGGGGCCTCGGCCTGACCGCCTGCCCGGCCCCCGGCGAGCTCACCGTCGGCGGGGTGCTCGCGATCGGCGGCCACGGCACCGCGGTACCCGCCACCGGCGAACTGCGGCCGGACGGCGACGGCTACGGCTCGGTCAGCAACCAGGTCGTCCGGCTCACCGCCGTCGTCCTCGACCCGGCCACCGGTCGGTACACGCTGCGCACCTTCGACCGGGCCGAGGCCGACAGCGCCGCCTTCCTGGTGCACCTGGGCCGGGCGTTCCTCACCGAGGTCGTCCTGCGGGCGGGCGCCGACCGGCCGCTGCGCTGCGTCAGCCGCCTCGACATCCCGGCGAGCGAACTCTTCGCCCGCCCCGGCAGCGGCACGGGCGGGACGAGCGGCACCGACGGCGGCGGACTCCTCGGTGGCATCCTGGGCGGCGTGACGGGCGTGCTGACGGGCGGCGGCGGCCCGCGCACCTTCGCCGAGTTCGTCGACCGGGACGGCCGCGCCGAGGCGATCTGGTTCGCCTACACCGACTACCCCTGGCTCAAGACCTGGAGCGTCACCCCGGCCAAGCCGCTCGCCTCCCGGGCCGTCGACCAGCCCTACAACTACCCCTTCTCGGACAGCGTTCCGGAACCGGTCGCCCGGCTCGCCGGCCAAATCGTCGCCGGCGCCTGGGGATCGGCCCCGCTGTTCGGCCAACTCCAGTATCTCATCGCGAAAGTGGCGCTCACCGGAGACCTCACGGACGTCCTGCTCTCCGGCGGACTCCTGCGCGACCTTCTCTCCGGCGACCTGATCACCCACCTCCTCGCCGGCGGCCTGCGCTCCGACCTCTGGGGCCCCTCGCGCACCCTGCTCCAGTACGTCCGCCCCACCACCCTGCGGGTCACCGCGAACGGCTACGCCGTCCTCACCCGGCGCGCCGACCTCCAGTGGGTGGTCGGCGAATTCGCCGCCTACTACCGGCAGTTGCTCGCGGACTACCAGGCCCGGGGCGAGTACCCGGTGAACGGCGCGGTGGAGATCCGGGTCACCGGACTGGACGACCCCGGCTACGTCGGGGTCCCCGGCGCCCGGCCGCCGCTGCTGTCCGCGCTGCGCCCGCGCCCGGACCGCCCCGACTGGGACACCGCCGTCTGGCTCGACGTCCTAGCCTTCCCCGGCACCCCCGGCCTGGAACGCTTCGCCCGCGACCTGGAGCAGTGGCTGCTGCGGACCTTCGACGGCACCCGGGCCGGTCTGCGCGTCGAGTGGTCCAAGGGCTGGGCCTACACCGCCGACGCCGCCTGGGCCGACCCGGACCTGCTCGGCCGGGTCATTCCGGCGAGCCTGCGTGACGGCGGTGGTCCCGGCTGGGACGAGGCGGTCGCCGTCCTGGACCGGCACGACCCGCACCGGGTGTTCGGAAACCCCTTCCTGGACGGGCTGTTGAAGTAGTCCCCGGAGGTTCGGGCCGGGCGTCCGGCGGTCCGTCAGGCCGCCGGACGTGCTCTCGAATGCGCTCTCGGGTGTGTTCTCAGATGTGCTCCATCACGATGACGGCCAGGGTGTCCGGGGCCAGAGCGCGGAACACGTGCGGGGCGTCGCCCGGGTAGCTCACGTAGTCGCCCGGGCCGAGCTCGACCGGCGCCTCCGTCGGGCCGACCAGGGCCCGGCCCGCGCCGATCAGCACGTGCTCGACGGTGCCGGGCATGTGCGGGTCGGAGGCCCGGGTCTCGCCCGGCTGCGCCTCGATCCGGTAGATGTCGCGACGGGCGTTCGGCGGGCAGGAGGACAGCACCGTCGCCGCGTAGTCGGCGCGTTCGGAGTGGGTCACCGGACCCTCGCCGACCCGGATCACCCGCACCGCCGGTCGCGGCGGGTCGACCAGTCGGCTGAACGGCACGTTCAGCGCGACGCCGAGCGCCCAGAGCGTCTCGACGCTGGGGTTGCCGGCCCCCGACTCCAGTTGGGAGAGCGTCGACTTGGCGATGCCCGCTCGTCGGGCCAGCTCGGCCATCGACAGCCCGCTGCGCTCCCGCTCACGGCGGATGGAGGCGGCGATCAGGCCGATCAGCTCACCGCCGGAGGCCGCCGGCGGGGTGGTGCGCTCGCTCATGCCGGCCGTCCGTTCTTGCCACTCACGCTCTCTCCCGGCCCCTTCTGCTGGTTCCCGGTCCTGCACTGCTCGTGCCGTTCATGCTGCCACTCCTGCCGTCGACCGCCCGCGCCTCGGTCGTTCGCTCTGCCGGACCGTCCGTTCGGCTTGACGAACTGCGGGTGGCGGGTTCACTCTGTTGGACATGCGTTCGCTCCTTCGAACACTGGAGCATGCCACCCTCCGTGACATCGCTCTGGTCTGCCTCGCCGACGCCCTGGTCGGCGCCTCCTTCGGCGCGATCAGCGTCTCCGGCGGCCTGCCCCTGTGGGTGCCGGTCGCCATGTCCGTCCTGGTCTTCGCGGGCGGCTCCCAGTTCGCCGCCGTCGGCGTGGTGCTCTCCGGCGGCGGGGCGCTCGCGGCCGTCGCCACCGGGCTGGTGCTCAACGCCCGGCTGCTGCCGTTCGGCTTCACCGTGGCCGACGTGCTCGACGGGCCGTGGTGGCGGCGCCTCCTCGGCGCGCAGCTGATCACGGACGAGACCGCCGCCTTCGCCCTGCAGCAGAACGACGGACGGCGCCGCCGGGCCGCGTTCTGGCTCTGCGGGGTCGCGCTGTTCGCGGTCTGGAACGTCTCGGTGCTGCTCGGCGCCGCCGCGGGCGGGCTGATCGGTGACACGGACGTGCTGGGCCTCGACGCGGCCTTCCCGGCCGTCCTGCTCGCGCTCGTCCTGCCCGCGCTCGCCGACCGGCGGACCCGCGTCGCCGCCCTGGTCGGTGCCGTCGTCGCCGTCGCGGCCACGCCGTACGTCCCGGCCGGGCTCCCCGTGCTGCTCGCCCTCGTCGGGCTGCTGTTCGCGGGCCGGCCGCGACCGGAGGAAGTGCCGCACCGGGACGGCGAGTTGGTGACCGGGGGAGTGCTGAAGGAGGAGGCCCGATGATGCCGCTGTACGCCGTCCTGCTGCTGGCCGGCGGGACGTACGCCTTCCGGCTCGCCGGGCCGCTCCTCGGGCACCGGCTCGCCCTCTCCGAGCGGGTGCGCCACCTGCTCGCCGTCGCCGCGGCCGTCCTGCTGGTCGCGCTGGTCGCCACCGGCGCCCTCACCCAGGGCCACGACTTCGCCGGCTGGGCCCGCCCGGCCGGCGTGCTGGTCGCAGGTGTCCTCGCGCTGCGCCGTGCGCCGTTCCCGGTGGTGGTGGTCGCCGGGGCGGCCACGACGGCGGTGCTGCGGCTGTGCGGGGTGGGGTGAGGGTGGGATATGGGCGGCGGGCCGTCGGCCGGGCTGGCGCTCGACCGTCGACGGCTGACAGCTGACAGATGACAACTTTCAGCGAACAGATAACAGATTTCGAAATCTGTTATCTGTTCGCTGTCTGTTGTTCGCCGCCGCCCGTGGTCACCCCGTCAGCGCCTTGAAGAAGATCGTGGTCGGGTGCGGGACGCCCGCCGGGTCGGTCGCGTAGTCCGGCACCGAGCCGACCCGGGTCCAGCCCGCCGCCTCGTACATCCGCTCCGCCGGACTGTCCGTCTCGGTGTCCAGCACCAGCAGCCGCAGCCCCAGCCCCGCCGCGCCCGCCTCCAGCTCCGTCAACAGCCGCCCGGCCAGCCGGTGCCCCCGGTCCGCCGGGTGCACCATCAGCTTCGCCACCTCGCCCCGGTGCCGGCCGTTCGCGGGTACGGCCGGGCGCAGCTGCACCGTCCCGGCGAGCCGGCCGTCGGCCGCTGCTCGGGCCGTCCACAGCAGCAGCCGCCCGGCCTCGACGTCCGGGGCGAGCGCCCGCCACCACCCGGCCGCCTCGGCCCGGTCCAGCGGGGCCAGGAAGCCGAGCGAGGCACCGCCGTGGACGGTGTCCACCAGCAGCCCCGCCAGCTCCTCCGCCGCGCCGTGCAGCTCCTCGGCCGTCACCCTGCTGACCGCGTACATCCCGCTTCCCCGCTCCCACTCGCCCACGGCCCGGCCGCGTGCGGAATACTCCCCGGTAGCCCGTCGAACGTCCCTGACCACTGCTCACCGACCATCGGCCACCAGCTACGACCGCCGGCCACCGGCCGCGGCCACCGATCGTCGGTGTTCCGCCGAGACTACAAGGAGCTTCAATGACGAAGCCGACCCGGATCGACCCGTCCGACCTGCTCGCCGTCGGCGACCTCCTCTCCGACGAGGAGCGGCTGATCCGCGACACCGTCCGGAAGTTCACCGACGAGCGGATCCGCCCGCACATCGGCGACTGGTTCGAGCGCGGAGTCTTCCCCGCCCGCGAACTCGCCCCCGAACTCGGCGCCCTCGGCGTGCTCGGCATGCATCTGGACGGCTACGGCTGCACCGGCTCCAGCGCCGTCGCGTACGGGGTCGCCTGCATGGAGCTGGAGGCGGCCGACTCCGGCCTACGCAGCTTCGTCTCCGTGCAGGGCTCGCTCGCGATGCGCTCGATCCACGCGTTCGGCTCCGAGGAGCAGAAGCAGCGCTGGCTGCCCGGCATGGCCGCCGGCGAGCTGATCGGCTGCTTCGGCCTCACCGAGCCCGACTTCGGCTCCGACCCCGCCAACATGCGCACCAGGGCGGTGCGCAAGGGCGGCGACTGGGTGCTCTCCGGCAGCAAGATGTGGATCACCAATGGCAGCATCTCCGATGTCGCCGTCGTCTGGGCGCAGACCGAGGAGGGCGTGCGCGGCTTCCTCGTCGAGCGCGGCACCCGCGGCCTGACCGCCACCGACGTGCACGGCAAGCTCTCCCTGCGCGCCTCCGTCACCAGCGAACTCGCCTTCGACGAGGTGGTCCTGCCCGCCGACGCCGTCCTCCCCGGGGTCACCGGCCTGCGCGGACCGCTCTCCTCCCTCAACGAGGCCCGCTACGGCATCCTCTGGGGCACCGTCGGCGCCGGCCGCGACTGCTACACCGCCGCCCTCGACTACGCGAAGAGCCGCATCCAGTTCGACCGCCCGATCGCGGGCTTCCAACTGACCCAGCAGAAGCTCGTCGAGATGATGCTGGAGGTCGAGAAGGCCTATCTGGTCGCCCTGCGGATCGGCCGGCTCAAGGACGAGGGCGCGGCCCGCCCGGCACACATCAGCTTCGGCAAGCTCAACAACGTCCGCACCGCGCTGGAGATCGCCCGCAGCGCCCGTACCGTCCTCGGTGCCAACGGCATCACCACCGAGTACCCGGTGCTGCGGCACGCCAACAACCTGGAGTCGGTCCTCACCTACGAGGGCACCAGCGAGATCCACACCCTCGTCCTCGGCGAGGCCATCACCGGCGAGTCCGCCTACCGCTGACGGGCCCCCAACCTCGGGGAGGCCCGGGGAAGCCCGGAACGCAAGGGAAATCCGGTGGCCGGGCCCGCGGCGGCCCGGCTACCGTCCCTTGCCATGACCAGCAGGCCCGTCCCCGTGCACCCCGCCCCGACCACCACCCTCTGGCGCCCCACCGGCCCCGAGGAACTGGCCCTGGTCGAGGCGGCCGACCGGCGCGCCTGGCCACCCCGCCTGCCCGACCAGCCGATCTTCTACCCCGTCCTCAACGAGGACTACGCGATTCGCATCGCACGCGACTGGAACGTCCCCGCCTCCGGCGTCGGCTACGTCACCCGGTTCGAGGTCGACACCGCCTTCCTCGCCCGCTACCCCGTACGGCAGGCCGGCGGCCGAACCATCCTCGAACTGTGGGTCCCGGCCGAGGAACTGGCGGAGTTCAACCGCCACATCGTCGGACGCATCGAAGTCGTCCACGAGTTCCGCGCTCCGCAGCCGCCGCCCCAGCCGCAGTCACAGCCGTGAGCACGACCGTGCGCAAGCCCACGACGGGTGCGCCGGCGGCGGCGCGCCCGGCGCCGGAGCCCGACCGGGTGCTGCTCGTCTCCGCCCAGCAGACCAGCACCACCACCCTGCTCGCCGAAGCCGCCGCCCGGCGCGGGCTCGCCACCGCCGTCCTCGGCGGCCCCGGCACGGTCGAGCGGCTCGCCGGGCGGCCCGTCCACTGGTACGGCGGACCGCTCACCGCCGCCCGGATCGCCGGACCGCTCGGCCTCGCCCTGCTCGAACCCGACGACGACTGGCTCGCCCGGCTGCCCCGGGAGTTCACCCGCCGCCGCATCGAACTCACCACCCTCGCCGAGGCGTGGACGCTGCGCCACCCGGCCTTCGTCAAACCGCCCGCCGACAAGTCCCTGCCGCCCGCCGTCTACCCGGACGGCACCCGGCTGCCGCGCACCGGCGAGCGGATCGGCCCCGACACGCCCGTACTCGTCAGCGAACCGGTCACCTTCACCGCCGAGTACCGGCTGTTCGTCCGCGACGGAGACGTACTCACCGGCAGCCGTTACGCCCGCTTCGGCCGGCTCGACCCGGCGCCGCTGACCGCCGACGCCACCGCCTTCGCCCGGCGCCTGCTGACCGCCGTCGGCGACACCCTGCCCAGCGCCGTCGCCCTGGACGTCGGCCCGATCGCCGACCCGTACGACCCGGCCGAGCACTGGGCCGTCGTCGAGGCCAACCTGCCGTGGTTCGCGCACTGCTACGCCGCGGACCCGGACCGCGTCCTCGACGTCGTACTGGGCTCCGCCGGCCCGGCCGCCGAGCTGGCCACCGCGGACCGGCGGTTCGTCAGGTCGACTGCCTGACACCCCGGAGACACCTGGCGTTCGGCGGGTGGACGCCGAATGGTACGGCGGGCGGTGAAACATGGCGCGGTCGGCGGCGCCCTCGGCAGGGCGCGGCCGGGTGCGCACGACCGAAAGGAACCACCGCCATGTCCACTGCCCAGTGGCCCCGCCCCCGGGTCCTCGTCGTCGGGATCGACGGCGTCCGCCACGACTACCTGGAGCACGTGCCGATGCCCCGGCTCCAGGAGGTCGCCGAGGCCGGGTTCCTGGTGCCGGTGACCGTGGACGACGGCACGCCCACCATGTCCGGACCGTGCTGGGCCACCATCGTGACCGGCGTCGAGCCCGCCAAGCACGGCGTCTGGGGCAACCACCTCAGCGGCAACCGGCTCGACGTCTTCCCCGACTTCGCCACCCGGCTCAACCGCGGCGACCGCCGCCGCACCTTCGTCGCCGCCGGCTGGGACCCGCTGGTGATCAACGAGGCCGGCGGCCCGCTGTTCCGCGCCCCCGGCCGGCTCTCCTACGTAGCCCCGGCCGAGGACACCCCCGAGGCCTGGGAGACCGTCGACGAGGAGGTGACCCGGGAGGCCGTCCACGTCCTCGGCACCGCCGACCCGGAGGCCTCCTTCGTCTACCTCGGCGCCGTTGACGAGACCGCCCACTTCCTCGGCTGCGGCGAGGAGTACCGGGCGTCCATGCGCACCGCCGACGAACGGCTCGGCCGACTCCTCGACGCCGTCCGCGGCCGCGCCGGCTACGCCGACGAGCAGTGGACCGTCATCGTCGTCACCGACCACGGCCACGTCGACGCGGGCGGCCACGGCGGCCGCACCGCCGAGGAGCGCACCGCCTGGGTCGCCTGCGCCGGGCACGACATCCCGGCCGGCCCGCCCACCGGGGAGATCCGCCACCCGGACGTCGCCGCCCAGGTGTACGCCTCGCTGCTGCGCCCGATCGACCCGCACTGGACGCTCGACGGCCGCCCCTTCCCGGTCGCCCGGCCGGTGCCCGCCACCGTCTGACCTGGCGAAGCCTCAGCACAACCGCCGACGGCGGAAGGCGTGCGCCGATGCGCCCGGGTGCAGCAGGCCGGGCTGCGCCGGAGCCCCGCTTGAGCGACGCTCGATCGGGACTCGGACGGCACTCGAAGACGGCGTGCCACGCTGAGCGCCGGAACGGCTCGCGGCCCGGGGCCGGCCGGCGGGACATACCTCTGAAGGTGGAGAAGGTACCCCGTGGGATGGAGACAAGATCGCGACCTCGTGGTGACGATCCGGCGGGGCGGGGCAGGCCACGATGGATACACCCGGACGGCGGTCCCCGCCGACCGGGACGGGGACGGACCCGGAGACGGGGACGGGGACGGGTCCGGTGACGGGCACGAGTTCCGGGACGGACCCGGACGCGGGACATCGACGCAGGCACGCACAGGGAGAGGGCAGACGGGCATGAAGGGCATCGTGAGCAAGGTCGCGCTGGGAGTCGCGGGCACCGGCATGGCCGTCGCCGTGGCCGCCGTGGCGGTCGGCCCGCGGGTGTCCGAGTGGTACGACGGACGCCACCAGGAACAGGCCTCCTACGAGAGCGGCAGCCAGGCCAAGGCCGACCGCCGCTCGATGCCCACCTGGCTGCCCGACAACGCCTCCTCGGTGAAGTACCTGATGTCCACCACCGGCGACGACCGCCTGCTGCGCGCCACCCTCCCGGACGGACGGCTGCCCCTCGGCTGCACCACCGGCCTGCCCGGCAAGGCCACCCACCCGGTGCCGCAGAACCTCAAGGTCGGCTGGTTCCCGGAGGGCGTCGCCACCAAGGCCAGCGGCACCTGCGGCCACTACAACGTCTCGCTCACCGGCAACCAGCTCTACGCGTGGCAGGACGGCGCGGCCGTGCAGGCGGCGCTGCGCGCGGAACGGCCCGCCAAGCACTGACCTCACCGGTCGCCCGCGGGGGTGGCCGCCCAGGGCCGGGACCGGCTGACACGGCCCGCCACGCGCCGCTCGGCGCGTGGCGGGCCGTCGTCGTGGGCGGGTGCCGGCTGCCGGGTGCCGCCAGGCGGGGCTGGGCGTCGGGTGTCGCTCGGGGCGCGGCAATTCCGGCCGGTTCGGGTACGGCGGGTGATCCGCGCGGTGGACCCCCGCTGTCGGTAGCAGGCCGGGCCGCGATAGGACGGAGCGTGGGCAGGGGCGCGCCGTTCCTGTCCGTCCCCGTCCCGTGAGGAGCCCCATGCCCGGCCCGACCGTCGGCCCCGCCGGCGAGACGTCGACCGCCCCGAACGATCCGACCACCCCGTCCTCCTCCACCCCGTCCGCCGTTTCCGCCGCGTCCGCCGCCCCGACGGGCCGGGCCGGCATCGGACGGGCCACCATCGCCGTCCTCGGCGGCCTCGTCGCACTCGGCCCGCTCACCACGGACCTCTACCTGCCCGGGCTGCCCGAGATCGCCGACGAACTGCTCGCCGAACCGGCCGCCGTCCAGCTCACCCTCACCTTCTCGATGTTCGGGGTCGCGGCCGGCCAGCTGCTCTTCGGACCGCTCAGCGACCGGTTCGGGCGCCGCCCGCCGCTGCTCGCCGGGCTCGTCCTCTTCACCCTGGCCAGCGTGGTGTGCGCGATCGCGCCGACCCTGCCGGTGCTGATCGCCGCCCGCTTCGTCCAGGGCGCGGCGGGATCCTCCGGACTGGTGATCGGCCGGGCCGTCGCCCGGGACCGCTTCCAGGGCGTGGCCATGCTGCGCTTCCTCGCCTCGATCAGCCTGATATCCGGGCTGGCGCCGATCCTGGCGCCGATCCTCGGCGCGCAGATCATGCGCTTCACCTCGTGGCGCGGCACCTTCGGCGCGCTGACCGCGCTCGGGCTGCTGCTCACCCTGGCCGCGTTCGGCGCGCTGCGCGAGACGCTGCCGCCGCAGGCCCGGGACGGCGGCGGGGTGGTCGCGACCCTGCGGACGATGGGCCGGCTGATGCGCAACCTGCCGTTCCTCGGGCTGGCGCTGACCAGCGCGTTCGCCTTCGGCGCGCTGTTCGGCTACATCAGCGGCTCGTCCACGGTGCTCCAGCACGTGTACCGGGTCTCGCCGCAGACCTACAGCCTGCTGTTCGGGGCGAACTCGCTGGCCATCGTCGTGATGACCCAGCTGAACGGGCGGGTGCTGGCACGTCGTTTCACGGCGCGGGCGCTGATGCTGGCCGGGCTCGGGACGGCGGTGGCCGCCGGGGTGGTGCTGGTGCTGACGACGGCGGTCTGGGACCTCGGGCTGCTCGGGTTCTGCCCGCCGCTGTTCGTGATGATGGGGAGCATGGGCGTGGTGCTCCCGAACTCCTCGGCGCAGGCCCTCAGCCTGGTCGAGCCGAAGGTGGCCGGTTCGGCCTCGGCGCTGCTCGGCACCGGCAACTTCCTGGTCGGCGCGGTTGTCGCCCCGCTGAGCAGCCTCGGCGGGCGGCCGTCCGCGACGCTGCTGGCGGTGGTGGTCCTGGTGTGCGGGGTGCTGGCGACGGTGGCGTACGTGACGCTGTCGCGGCTCGGGCAGGCGAGAGCGGCGGCGGAGGCATCAGCCGTGGAGGCGGGCGCAGCCGCGAAGGGCGTGGTAACAGATAACAGCTGACAGATATTGAAATCTGTCAGCTGTTATCTGTTTTCTGTTTTCCGTCGGCTGTCACCTGTCGGCCGTCACCCGGAGCGGCCGCCCGCCGGTCGGCCGCTCCGGGCCCGGGCGGGGGTCAGGCGATCGCGAAGTCGTCCCCGTAGACGTTGCCCTGGCCGTACCAGCCGTGCAGGTACACGGTGACGGTGCCGGAGGCGCCGGTGGTGAAGGGGACGGTCAGCTTGGTCCAACCGGAGGAGTTGGCCCAGGTGCTGGCGGTGGCGCCGCCAGTGACGCCGACGTAGGCGTAGTTGCCCTGCACCCAACCGGTCAGCGTGTAGCTCGTGTTGGGCTTCAGGGTGACGGTCTGCGAGCACTCGCCGGTCTGGCCGGCGGTCGGTGCGGCCTGGAGCGCGTGGGAGCCGGAGTGGACCGGGGTGGAGACCACGGCGCCACCGCTCTGGCAGGTCCACGGGGCCAGACTTCCGCTCTCCAGGCCGCCGTTGACCAGGCCGGACGGCGGGGTGGTCCCGGTGACGGTCAGCGCGTAGCCGGCGGTGTGGGTGCCGGACGGCGCGGTGGCGGTCACGGTCAGCGGGTAGGTGCCCGGTGTCACGGCCGTGGTGGTGGTGATGGTGAGGGTGGCGTTGCTGCCGGCGGTGACGCTGCCCGGGGTGACGGTGGCGGTGACTCCGGCCGGGGCGCCGCTCACGGAGAGGTTCACGTTCTGCGCCGAACCGGCCGTCACCGCCGTCGCGATGGTCGCGGTGGTGGACGAACCGGCAGTGACCGTGGCCGAGTTGGGGTTCACCGCCACGGAGAAGTCGTTGGTCACCGTGGAGCCGCTGGTGAACGGCGCGAAGATGTGGGTGAAGTCCCAGGCGTTCTGGCTGATCCCGGAGCACGAGTCGTCCCCGGCCTTGCCCGGGCAGCCGCCGTTGTCGCGCTGCAACGCCCAGAAGGACAGCGTGTTGATGCCCTTCGACACCGCCCAGTTGTACACGGTGGTCGCGTTGGCCACGGTGAAGGTCTCGGCCGCGCCGTAGTCGTCGATGCCGACCATCTCGGTGATCCCGATCGAACCCCACAGCTGGGCGGGGGACTTGGCCGGGTAGAGCCGGGCGAGCTGGTTGTACAGGCCCTGCGCGGAGGTCTGGGTGTCGGCGGCCATGTCGTGGCTGGCGCCGTCGTAGTAGTCGAAGGTCATCATGTTGACGACGTCGATCCGGGCGTTGTTGCTGATCGCGTTCCGCAGGACGGCGAGCCCGTTGTCGGCCAGTCCGCTGGTCGTGGTCGGCAGCGTGTACGAGAACTGGACGTTCCGCCCGTTGGCGACGGCCCAGTCCTGCACGAGCTTGATCGCCTTGTTGCGGCGGTCGATCCCGCCGGCGTTGGTCAGCGAGTTGTCCTCGATGTCGAGGTCGATCCGGCTGACGTCGTAGGTGGTGACGAGGTTCTCGAAGGCGGCGGCGATCTGGTTGACGTCGGTGCAGCTGTCGGCCAGTTCGGTGCCTGTGTTGTCGGCGGTGTAGCCGCCGAAGGAGGGGATCACGTCCCCGCCGTTGGCCCGAATGGTGGCGATGTCGGCACCGAAGGTGGCGGAGGAGACCGGCTTGGAGGTGTCGCCGTTCCAGTACGGGGTGCAGGAGCCCTTGGTGGCGGCCTGTAGGAACGCCATCGTGAGGTGCTTGGCGCCGGACTGGGCGGCCAGCGTGGCGGGGCTCTGGCCGGTCCAGGACTCGAAGTAGGGGGCGAAGACCCGGCTGGGCAGCGGCGTCGCGGCCTGGGCGGGGCCCGTGCCGACGGCGACCAGGCCGGCCGAGGCGGCCAGCGTGGCGCAGGCCGTCAGGGTCGCCTGGACGGCTCTGCGTAGGCGCAGTGGGCGCAGTGCGCGCATGGATTCTCCAACAGACGTGGTGGGGCAGGACGTTGGGGAGGTGCGGACGATCCGGACGCGGTGGACGTGCAGGTGTGCGGACGTCCGGGCGGGTGGGGGTGTGGCTGCGCGGAAGTGTGGCTGGGGGCGGTGGTGGGGCATGTGGAAGCCCACGACTCGCACGGCGGCGCGTGGCGGTGCGGGTGCGTGTACGCCGCGCGGAGCGGGGGCGGAGCGGAACAGGGCAGGGCAGTGCCTCAGCCGCCGGTGGTCACACCCCCACAGTGCATCCCGGTCGGATCGACATGCATATGGTTGGACTAGACCACTTGTCTGTCAAGGGTCCTAACAGTTCGTCAGCACACCGCCCTGGTCGGCGGGGGAGTCAACGGGAGCGGACGGCAGCGGAGGGAGCGGCCGGGGCCGGGGGGTCGTCACCGGGGGGCGTCACCGGGATCGGCTCATGGGGGGCTGCTCGGCAGGTGCCGTGGCCGCGCACCCGGCGTGCGGGGCGCGGCCACGGCGGCCCGGCGCTCAGGACACCGGGCGTCCGGGGGTGGGGCGGTGGATCACGCCGCCGGCGGGCAGAGCGTGGCGCGCAGCACGTCGTTGATCTTCGCGGCGGTGTCCAGGCCGAAACCCTGCGGGTGGTCTGGGGTGGTGAACCGCTGGTTGGCCAGCTCGACCAGCTTCGACTTGTCCTTGGGGAACTGGTACATCGCCTGGCACTGGTTGCGGGCGCGGTCCACGGCCTGGTCGGGCTTGCCGCCGACGATGGCCGGGTCGATCGCGTCGAGTGCGGCGACCAGCTTGGCCGTCAGGTCGGTACCCGGCTTGGTGGGCAGCCCGGCGTCGGCGGGCGGCGCGGGTTTGGCGGGCGCGGGTGCCCCCGGCGAGGCGGAGGTGCCGGAGCCGTCGGGGGAGCCGGCGTCCGGGGCGGTGGGCGCCGGGCTGGCGGGTGCGGACGCCGCCGGGCTGGCGGCGCCGGCGGCCGAGGGGGCGGCCGTACCGGGCCCGGACGCGGCGGCGGAGGCGGACGCGCCGGCGGATGCCGTGGAGGGCGCGGAGGCGGCGGCCGGGGTGGTGGGGGAGCCGGCCGCGGCGGTGGACGCGCTGGAGCCCGATCCGGAGCTGGAGCAGGCAGCGAGGCTCACCGCGGCGAAGGCCGTGAGGGTGGCGGCGAGGAGTCGAGTACGCATTGCGCCACACTGTCATGTCCGCGGCGCGGAAGGGAAGGTCCCGCCGCGGGCCCTACGGACACCCACCGATGCCTGCGGACGCCGTGGAGGTCTGCGAAACGCCCGCGGACACCCGGCGCCGCCCGCAGACGCCCGCAGACGCCCGCGGACGCCTCCCGGCGCCCGCGGAGGGCCGGCCCGGGAGGGAGGTTCCTCCCGGGCCGCGCCCGGTTGCGCGCGGGGGCGTCAGCCGAGGCCGTCAGCCGAGGCCGTTGGCCTTCAGCCAGTCCTTGGCCACCGCCGACGGGTCCTCCTTGTCGACCGCGACGCGCTTCATCAGCGCCGTCAGCCCCGCCGTGTCGAGCTTGGCCGACACCGCGTTGAGCGCCGCCGTCGCCGTGGCGTCCACCCCGGCCTTGTTGACCAGCGGGGTGACGTTCTGCGCGCCGAACACGTTCTTCGGGTCGGCCAGCGGTACGAGCTTCAGCTGGACGATCTTCGGGTCGGTGGTGAACACGTTGCCCACCTGCACGGTGCCGTCCTTGAGCGCGTTCGCGGTCGTGTCACCGGTGGGCTTCCACTCCTTGAACGTCAGCCCGTAGACGTCCTTGAACTGCTGCTCGCGGCGGGACTCGAACTCCGGCGGACCGCCGATGGTGAGCTCGCCGGCCTTGGCGGCGAGGTCGGAGACGGTCTTGAGGCCGAACTTGTCGGCGGTCTCCTGGGTGACGCTGAGCGAGTCCTTGTCCTCGGCGGGGGAGGAGTCCAGCACCGCCAGCGAGGCGGGCAGTGTCTTGGCCAGCGCCGCGTTCACGTCCTCCTTGCTGACGGCCGTGGACTTGGCGTCCAGGTAGGCGAGCAGCGCGCCGTTGTACTCGGGCAGGACGGTCAGGCTGCCGCTCTGCAACTGCCCGTAGAGCACCTCGCGGCTGCCGATGTTGAACTTCTCCTGGACCTTGACACCCTTGGCCTTGAGCGCCTGTGAGTAGATCGAGCCGAGCAGGACGTTCTCCGGGAAGTTCGCCGAGCCGACGACCACCGTCGAGCCGGCGCCGCCGCCGAGCGGGTCGCCGCCGGAGGAGCCGCAGGCGGTGGCGCCGAGGGCGAGCGCGGCGAGGGTGCCGAGGAGGACGGCGCGCCGGGTTCTGGGGATTGTCGACATGGTGACAGGTGTCCTTCCGGGGATGATGGGAAAACCGGGATTCAGCGGCCCTGGCGCCGGGCGCGGACCCCGGGCGGGAGCAGGAACCGGGCGATCAGGGCGAAGAACAGCTGGGCGCCGACGGCGAGCAGCACCACCAGCAGCGCGCCGCCCACGGTGACCGCGTACTTGCGGGTGGCCAGCCCGTCGATGACGTAGCGCCCGAGGCCGCCCAGTCCGACGTACGCGGCCACCGTGGCGGTCGCGATCACCTGGACGGTCGCGGTGCGGAGGCCCGCGAGCAGGGTCGGCGCCGCGGACGGCAGGCAGACCTGCCACAGCACCTGGGGGTGGGTCAGCCCGATGCCGCGGGCCGCGTCCCGGACGTCCGGGTCGGTGCCGCGCACCCCCTCGACTGCCGCGACCAGCAGCGGCGGCGCGGCGAGCGCGACCAGCGGCACCAGCACGGCCGTGTCGCCGACCCCGGCGAGCAGCACCGCCAGCGTCACCAGTCCGAGCGTCGGCAGGGCGCGGGCGGCACCCGCGAAGGAGGTGACGACCGTGACGCCGCGCCCGGTGTAGCCGATCAGCAGCCCGAGCGGCACGGCCAGTAGCGCCGCGTACAGCAGGGCCTCGCCGGAGAGCAGCAGGTGCTCGGCGATCCGGTGCGCGATCGAGCCCGGGCCGCTGCGGCGGTCCGGGGCGGAGAAGAAGTCGCCCAGCCAGGAGAGCCAGTTCACCGACCCGCCCCCTTCTCCCGGACGGCCCACGGCGCCAGCACCCGCCGGGCGCCCACCAGCAGCAGGTCGACGGCCAGCGCGAGCGCGGCGATCAGCGCGATGCCGGCCACGATCGGGGTCGGGAAGGTCCGCTGGAAGCCGTCGATGAACAGGTAGCCGAGACCGCCGCGCCCGACCAGCGCGCCCACGCTCGCCAGCGAGATGCTGGACACCGCGGCCACCCGCAGCCCGGCGATCAGGTAGGGCACGGCGGCGGGCAGCTCGACGGAGGTCAGCCGGTGCCACGGCCCGTACCCCATCGCGGTGGCGGCCTGCCGGACGGCGTCCGGGACGGCGCGCAGGCCGTCCACGGTGGTCGGCAGCAGGACGGCGAGCGCGTAGAAGGTGAGCGGGATCATCACGGTCGCCTGGGTGGCCAGGCCGGTGTACGGGATCAGCACCACGAACACGGCCAGCGAGGGCAGCGCGTAGACGATGTTGAAGACGGCGGCGAGCGGCTGGTAGAGCCGGGGGAAGCGGGTGCAGGCCAGGCCCAGCGGGACGGCCAGCAGCAGGCCGATCAGGACGGGGAGGAGGGCGATCACCGCGTGGTCGGCGAGCAGGTCGCCGAGGTAGCCGAGGTGGTCGCCGATCCAGTACCAGCGGACGATCGGTTCATCGTCCACCGGTGGCTCCGTCCTTCTGCCTGCCGTCGGCGTCCTTCTTTGACAGGGCTGGGTACCCCGACGCGCCCGGTACGGGCGGCGCCACCGGGGAGGGCGGCGTGGACAGGGCGGCGAGGACGGCCTCGCGGCTCGCGGTGCCGGTGGCCCGGCCGTCGGCGTCGAGCGCGACGGCGACCCCTGCGGGGGAGAGGACGGCGGCGTCCAGCGCGGTGCGCAGGGTGTCGGTGTCCGGCCGGTAGCCGGGCGCCGGGTGCAGTTCTGCGGCGGGGGCGTCGCGGTCGATCCAGCCGATCGGGCGGCGCTCGTCGTCCAGGGCCAACTCCCAGCCGCCGTAGCGGAGTCCGTCGGCCACCGGGCGGGCGGCGACGACGCTCGCCGGGCGCAGGCCGAGTCCGCGCAGGCCGCGGTCGCGGCCGAGGAAGGCGGCCACGCCGTCGTCGGCGGGGGCGGTGAGGAGGGTGTGCGGGTCGGCCAGCTGGGCGATCCGGCCCTGCTCGCGCAGCACCACCACCTGGTCGCCGAGCCGGACGGCCTCCTCGATGTCGTGGGTGACGAACAGCACCGTCTTGTGCAGCTCGGACTGGAGCCGCAGCAGTTCGTCCTGGAGCCCGGCCCGCACCACCGGGTCGACCGCGCTGAACGGTTCGTCCATCAGTAGCACCGGCGGGTCCGCGGCCAGGGCGCGCGCCACGCCGACCCGCTGCTGCTGGCCGCCGGACAGCTGGAACGGGTACCGCCGCCCGGTCTCCGGTGCGAGCCCGACCAGTTCGAGCAGTTCGGCGGCCCGGGCGCGGGCCTTCTTCCGGTCCCAGCCGAGCAGGTAGGGGACGGTGGCGATGTTGTCGATCACCTTGCGGTGCGGGAAGAGCCCGGCCTGCTGGATCACGTACCCGATGCCCCGGCGCAGCCCGGCGGGCTCCAGCGCGGCGACGTCCGTGCCGTCCAGCAGCACCCGGCCCGAGGTCGGTTCGACCATCCGGTTGACCATGCGCAGCAGGGTGGTCTTGCCGCACCCGGACGGTCCGACCAGGACGGTTATCCGACCGGTGGGGACGTCCAGGTCCAGGCCCTCGACGGCGATGGTGCCGTCGGGATGGCGCTTGCCGGCGCCCTCGAATCTGATCACGGGGTGTTTCCTCGTCAGGGCGCCCCGGGGAGGCGGCGCCTGTGTCGGTCGGTCGTTCGGTGGTTCGACGGGTTGGGTCGGTGGCGGTTTGTCGACAAAGGGTCGTCGCGTGGGCCGCGACGACCTCGGTCGGACCAACCGCCCGGGCGTTCTTCCGCCCGCGTGGCTGCCCAGCTTCGGACCGGCGGAAACTCAGATCAGACTATGACCTGCGTCATCTCCTGTCTCATGGTTACCGCCGGGCCGGCTGAGCCCGCGTGCCCGCCGACCCGGCCACAGGCACGGCCACGGCCACGGTCACGGCCACGGGTTCGGGCTCGGCCACCGGCTCGCCCGCCTCCTCGCCGGGCCGGTCGCCCGGCGGCCGAGCACCCCCGACCGCCGGACGTTCCGGCAGGTCAGATGCCCTACCGGGGAGGAAGTTCGGCCGGTTCAGTCCGCCTGACGGGTCGGCAGTCCGTCGGCCGCCCAGCCGACGAAACCGCCGTCCAGATCGGTCGCCCGGTGCAGACCCAGCTCGCGCAGCGAGGCCGCGGCCAGGCTGGAGGCGTACCCCTCCGAGCAGACCACGATCACCTCGACGTCATAACCCGAGGCCTCCGGAATCCGGTGACCACCCGTCGGATCCAACCGCCACTCCAGCACGTTGCGCTCGATGATCAGCGCCCCGGGGATCTCACCCTCCGCCGCCCGCTGCGCCGCCGGACGGATGTCCACCAGCAACGCGCCGTCCAGCTGGGCCTGGTACGCCTCCCGGGCGCGCGGACGGTACACGCCCTCGCGCGCCCGCTCCAACAGGTCGTCGATCGTGGTCACCATTGCTCCGGTCCTTCCACCGAGGTGCGAACGAGCCCGCCGGCCCGCAGGTCGTAGTGCGCCATCGAGCTCAGCGGCGGCGAGTAGGCGTGCAGGGTGACGGCCGGACCGGACGCGGTGTTGCGCACGTCGTGCACGTACTCGGGGCCGAAGGCGCGCGCCGTACCCGCCGGGACCCGGCGGATCAGCAGGCGCTGGTCCGGCCCGCCCAGCGAGAGCTCCTCCAACTCGCCGAGGGCGACGGTGAACGCGCCGCGCGAGCCGCCGTGGTCGTGGAAACCGGTCGACTGGCCGGGCAACCAGCTGATCAGCCACACCTCGTGGTCGTCCTCGGCCACCAGCCGGCGGAACCAGCGCTCCTTGGTGCTGAGGCGGACGTGGTGGATCCACTGGTCGGGGCGCTCGGCCAGGTCGCGGACGATCGTGCGCAGGGCGCTCGGCGTGAGCGGCGCGACGGAGGCCCTGCTCTCAGGTGCGGTCGAGGTGCTCGTGGTGCTTGCGGCACTGGTGGCACTGGTGGCGCTCGTGGTCGGGTGGTCGGGGACGAGGTGCAGGCTCATGAAAGGCGTCCTCGGTTGCGGCGGGAACGTCGGTGGGTGCGCCCGGACCTGACGGCGCGTGCGGGTGCGGGCGCGGCGCGGGCCGACGGGAGCGGCACGGACGACACGACACGCACACCCGGGTGCGCCGGGCGGGGCGGGGTCAGAACTGCGGATGCGGGTGCGCGGTACCGGCCCTGGCAGGCGTCACAGGGCGGGTCAGGCGCTAAGAGACCAGGTCAGCGGGCACAGATGGAACTCGCCTGGCGTCGCAGATCGACGTGCAGGCGGCAGACCAGAGTGGTGCCGGAGTCCATGTTCCGGATCCTTCCCGACCGAACCATGCCGAGTCAAGCCTGGGCCGGCCCCGGCCGGTCGTCCTGCCGCACGCGGGCTACCCCTCGGCGGGCCGGCGCGGCGCGGGTGGTGTGGCGGGCGGCACGGCGGGCAGCGGGGCCGGTGCCGTGGCTCGTGCGGTGGCCGACGTCGGCCGGTCCGCTGGGGTGTCGCCCGGCGGCTGCGCGGGCACCGGGCCGCCCATGGCGCCCGCGGCGACCAGGGCCGCCTCGATCACCGGCGCGGCCTGCTCGCCCAGGTACCGGCCGAGGGTCTGGTACGCGTCGAACTGGCGGTGGTCGAACCACTGGTCGCTGGTGGTGTCGTTCGGGAACGCCGGATTGGCCACCGCGTACGAGTGCAGCTCGTACGGCAGCCCGGCGGTGAGGACCGCCTGGAGGACGATCAGCGTCCCGTCGACCGAGCCGCCCCCACCGCCCTCGCCACCCTCACCACCACCCTCGGTACCGCCGGACGGCCCGGTGCCGAACGGTTCCGGATAGCGGATGGACCCGGTGATCACCGCCCGGGCCGAGAGCCGGCCGGACAGCTGCGCCGCCAGCCCGCGCAACGGGGTGCGCCCGCCGCCGGAACCGTCCGAACCGTCCGAACCGTCCGAACCGTCCGCGCCGCTGCCCGGGATCAACAGCTCCGGCTCGTGCAGGGTGATGACGATGCCGAGCTCCTCGCGCGCCAGGGTGATCGCCGCGGCGAGGTTGACGGCGTAACCGGAGTCGCCGCTGGCGTCGATGCAGACCGCCGTCCGCACCCCGTGCCGCAGCAGCTCCACCAGCCCGAGGTTCTCGTAGTGCCCGCCGTCGGTGGTCAGCAGGAAGCGGTCGTCCGCCGGGAACCGCCCGGTCAGCTCCCGCAGTTGGTACGGGAGGCGGCGGACGGCCGGCTCCGCCGGGCGGCGCCAGTCCGGGGCGCCGAACCAGGCCGGGCCGAGCGCGGCCGGGTTGGGCAGCCAGGTGCCGAGCCGTGCGTTGGTGACCGCGAACAGCCCCTGGTAAACCCGGGACTGACTGCCCATCGCCGAGGAGAACGCGGCGCCGGAGACGGCCATCGCCGACTGCACGGTGAGGTCCCGGGCGATGTGCCGCCGGGTGCGCCGCTCCAGCAGGTCGGTCCGCGCGTACCCGACGTCCGGACCGCCCACGTAGTCGTACGAGAGCGAGAAGGAGGCCGCCCGACGGCCCGGCGGCGTACGGGAGTTGCCGGACAGGTTGGCCGCCGCGGCGAAGATCACCTGCGGGAAGTCGGGGTGCCGGGCGCCGTAGTGGCTGAGCCAGGTCTGTTCCCGGAAGAAGTCGTACGGCCGGGCGAACGCGTGCCCTCCCTCCGTCACCCGGCGGACCGCGAACGCCGAGGCCAGCCGTAGCCGGTAGAACGGGTGCAGCCCCATCCAGGTCTGGTCGAGGTTGAGCCCGACCGTGCCCAGCACCAGCGGCAGCAGCACCTGGACGGCCGTCGGCCACGCGTACCCGGTGGCGACCGCCCAGCCGAGGGCGAGCAGCGCACCCGCCGACAGCGCCGTCAGCGCGGCCCACACCACGACGTACTGCGGGAGGTTGGCGAGCAGGCCGCCGCCGAGCCGGCCGACGCCGCGCAGCGCCCCGCCCACTGCGGCCGCGCCCCGGCGGATCGTGCGGCGGTCGCGCCAGAGTATGCCGAGCAGCAGCGCCAGGTAGCTGAGCACCACGGTGAGGCTGAGCCCGGCGCCGGTCAGCTGCGGGCCCGCCGACAGCGCCTGCTGGAGCCGTATCGCGCCCCAGGCCAGGCCCGGCACCGCCAGCACCCCGACGGCCAGCAGCCCGGCCAGCGCCAGTGCCGCGGAGTAGAGCCGGCGCAGTGTGCGCGGGAGCGCGGCGCCCCAGCCGAGCGACGGGAAGGCCAGCAGCCAGAGCAGCCAGCACGCGGCGGCCGTCGCCAGCAGCAGCGCCAGGGCGGCGAGCGCGGGCGCGCGGAACTCCAGTGGGCCCGGTACGGCGCCGGCGGTGCGCAGACCGGCCGCCGCCAGGGCGTTCAGGTCGGTGAGCGGGACGTGGTGGTAGAAGCGGCTGAGCCCGAGGCCGAGCACCAGGACGGCGGCGAGCAGCAGGGTGAACGCCGAGACCAGACCGCGCAGCAGCGTCCCGAGGGCGACCAGCCACTCACCGGCGCCGTCGGCGACGTACTTGCCGTGGCGGCGCAGGTGGTCCTCCTCCGGGGAGCCGGGCTCCAGCACGGTGTCGGCGGTCAGCCCCGACACGGCGTGCACGGGGGTGCCGGGCTCGGAGTCGGTGAGCGCGAGCTGCAACGCGCCGACGGTGTACCCGCCGCCGGAGACGGAGACCAGGTAGCGGGCCCGTTTCAGCCACGGCCGCAGTGCCTGGAGGGCGCCGAGCGTGACGCAGGCCGAGCGGACGCCGCCGCCCGAGGCGCAGAAGCCGAGCTCGGCGGGCTCGCGGCCCGGTGGTACCCGGGCGCCGTCGCGCCAGCGGGTGTGGCGGTCGGGCGGGTGCGGGCCGGAGGTGACGGTGGGGTGGTCGGGTGGGTACGGGCCGGACGGCGGAGGGCCGGTGCGCGGGGCGGCCACCGGCCAGGGCGGGATGAGCGCGGGACGGTCGGGGTCGTCGTCGGCCGCGTCCGCAGCCGAGTCCGGGGCCGTGGCTTTGGCAGCCGGTGCGCGCAGCCCGCGCACCGCCCGGGTGCCGGCCACCAGGAGCACGCCGGCCCCGATCACCCCGGCGGGCAGAAGTAACAGCCACTTGACGGTGGCCAGCGCGGTGGCCGTGGCGAAGGGCGCGTCGGAGCCGGTCGCGCCGCCGTCCAGACCGGTGGCGAGCAGGACGTCCTCGCCGATGTCGCACCCGGCGGCGAGCAGCGCGGCGCCGCCCGCCGCGAGCGCGGTGAGCCGCCAGCGCGGCCGCCCGAACACGTACCCGCCGAGCAGGGCGGCGGCCGTCAGGGTGAGTGCGTAGCCGCCGATCAGCCAGCCGTCGGCCCGCAGCGCGGCCAGGTACTCCTCGGCCCGGCCGCCGACCACGGCCCCGGCGGCCGTCCGGGAGCCGGCCAGCTGGAGGGCGACGTCCCGCACCGGGGGCGCCCAGTGGCGGAACAGCAGCCCGCCGAGCGTGAGCGGCAGCAGCGCGCCGAGCGCGAGCAGCAGGCCGGCCCAGGCGGGCACGGTAGGTGGCCCACCTGCCCGGGCGTCGCGCCGGGCCCACCCGAGCAGCCGGCCGAGGCCGCGCTCCGGCGGCGTCGTCGTCATCCGCCACACCTCCCCCCGCATCCCCTCGTACCGAATCCCGGACCGCAGTCCCGCTGTCCCGCAGTCCCCGTTGTTGCGCTGAGCCGCCGTCGGGTGACGGTCCGCAGCGGCGTTCAGGCGCGTTTTACCCCGGCATGGCCAATGTCGCACCCGGAGCAGCCGTATTCACTCGAATGAGTAAGGAGCGCACCTGCGGGGTAGATGACCGTTTCATCCCACCCAGGACCGACCGCGTGTCCGCGTAACAAGATCGCCCCAGACGCGTTACCGCCAACGTATTGTCAGGCCACCGAAGCCCGGCCTACGGTCTACAGATCGCTTTCTACGCACGTAGACCCCTGTGGGTCCGCCGTGGACCCGCAGGCGAGACCCGCCGCCCCGTCAACCCTCAGACCGCAGGCCCGACCCCACGGCCGGACCGCGGAGTTGCGGAGGTACCCATGTCGCAGATCGTCCGTGCCGCCCTCGTCCAGACCCGCTGGACCGGCGACCAGGAGAGCATGATCGCCCTCCACGAGCGGTACGCCCGCGAGGCCGCCGCCCAGGGCGCGAAGATCATCGGCTTCCAGGAGGTCTTCAACGCCCCGTACTTCTGTCAGGTCCAGGAACCCGAGCACTACCGCTGGGCCGAGGCCGTGCCCGACGGCCCCACCGTCCGCCGCATGCAGGACCTCGCCCGCGAGCTCGGCCTCGTCATCGTGGTCCCGGTCTACGAGGAGGAGCAGACCGGCGTCTACTACAACACCGCCGCCGTCATCGACGCGGATGGCAGCTACCTCGGCAAGTACCGCAAGCACCACATCCCGCAGGTGAAGGGCTTCTGGGAGAAGTACTACTTCAAGCCCGGCAACCTCGGCTGGCCCGTCTTCGACACCGCCGTCGGCAAGGTCGGCGTCTACATCTGCTACGACCGGCACTTCCCCGAGGGCTGGCGCGCCCTCGGCCTCGCCGGTGCGCAGATCGTCTACAACCCCTCCGCCACCAGCCGCGGCCTGTCCGCCTACCTGTGGCAGCTCGAACAGCCCGCCGCCGCCGTCGCCAACGAGTACTTCGTCGCCGCCATCAACCGCGTCGGCACCGAGGAGTACGGCGACAACGACTTCTACGGCACCTCCTACTTCGTGGACCCGCGCGGCCAGTTCGTCGGCGACGTCGCCTCCGACAAGGAGGAGGAACTCGTCGTCCGCGACCTCGACCTCGATCTGATCGAACAGGTCCGCCAGCAGTGGGCGTTCTACCGCGACCGCCGCCCGGAAGCCTACGGACCGCTCGCCGAGGCGTGAGGAGCACCCCGATGACCACCCGCGACCCGCAGCAGCGCACGATCGTCCGCGGCGGCCTCGTCATCACCGCCGCCGACGAACTCCACGCCGACGTCCTCGTCGAGGGCGAACGCGTCGTCGCCCTCGCCACCACCGGCAGCGCCGCCGCCGAGGCCTGGACCGCCGACACCGTCATCGACGCCACCGGCCACTACGTCATCCCGGGCGGCGTCGACGCGCACACCCACATGGAACTGCCCTTCGGCGGTACCGCGGCCGCCGACACCTTCGAGACCGGCACCCGCGCCGCCGCCTGGGGCGGCACCACCACCATCGTCGACTTCGCCGTCCAGCCCGTCGGCGGCGCCCTGCGCGAGGGCCTCGACGCCTGGCACGCCAAGGCCGACGGCAACTGCGCCATCGACTACGCCTTCCACACCATCGTCTCCGACGTCAACGACGGCGTCCTCAAGGAGATGGACGCCCTCGTCGACTCCGGCGAGTCCACCTCCTTCAAGCTCTTCATGGCCTACCCCGGCGTTTTCTACAGCGACGACGGCCGCATCCTGCGCGCCATGCAGCGCGGCGCCGGCAACGGCGGGCTGATCATGATGCACGCCGAGAACGGCATCGCCATCGACGTCCTCGTCGAACAGGCCCTCGCCGCCGGACACACCGCCCCCCGCTACCACGGCGAGGTCCGCCGCGAACTGCTGGAGGCCGAGGCCACCCACCGGGCCGTCAAGCTCGCCCAGGTCGCCGGCAGCCCGCTCTACGTCGTCCACGTCTCCGCCGCCTCCGCCCTCGCCGAGATCGCCCAGGCCCGCGAGGCCGGGCTGAACGTCTTCGGCGAGACCTGCCCGCAGTACCTGTTCCTCTCCACCGACAACCTCGCTGAGCCCGGCGCCGACGGCTTCGAGGGCGCCAAGTACGTGTGCAGCACGCCACTTCGGCCGCGCGAGCACCAGGAGGCGCTCTGGCGCGGACTGCGCGCCAACGACCTCCAGGTGGTCTCCACCGACCACTGCCCGTTCTGCTTCGTCGGGCAGAAGGAACTCGGCCGCGGCGACTTCTCGAAGATCCCCAACGGCCTTCCCGGCGTGGAGAACCGGATGGACCTGCTCCACCAGGCCGTCGTCGACGGGCACATCACCCGCCGGCGCTGGATCGAGATCGCCTGCACCACCCCCGCCCGGATGTTCGGCCTGCACCCGCGCAAGGGCACCATCGCGCCGGGCTGCGACGCCGACCTCGTCGTCTACGACCCGAACGCCGTGCAGACCGTCTCCGCCGCCACCCACCACATGAACGTGGACTACTCGGCCTACGAAGGGCGCCAACTCACCGGCCGGGTGCGGACGGTGCTGTCACGCGGCACCGTCGTGCTCGACGACGGCAACTGGCTCGGCCGGGCCGGCCACGGCGCCTTCCTGCGGCGCGACACCTGCCAGTACCTGACCTGAGAACCGCTTGAGGGGCTGCCCCTCCGGTCGACTCTCCGGCTGCTCTCCCGCTTCTCTCCTGCTTTTCTCCCGGCTCTCTCCAGTTTCTCTCCCGCTTCCATGTGCCGCCGCCCGGACCCGCCAACCGGTCGCCGGGCGGCGGCCCGACCTCTCCCGGAGCCACCCATGGACATCGGCCTCGTCCTCCAGACCGACCCGCCCGCGCGCCTGCTCATCGACCGGATGATCCGCGCCGAACAGGCCGGGTTCAGCCACGGCTGGACCTTCGACTCCTGCGTCCTGTGGCAGGAACCGTTCGTCATCTACAGCAGGATCCTCGCCGAGACCGAGCGTCTGACCGTCGGCCCGATGGTCACCAATCCCTCCACCCGCACCTGGGAGGTCACCGCCTCCCTGTTCGCCACCCTCAACGACATGTACGGCAACCGCACCGTCTGCGGCATCGGCCGCGGCGACTCCGCCATGCGCGTCGCCGGCCGCCACCCCGCCACCCTCGCCCGGCTCTCCCAGGCCATGCACGCCATCAAGGAGTTGGCCGAAGGACGCACCATCGAGGTGGACGGCACCGAGATGCACCTGCCGTGGGTCCGCCCCGGCGCCGAACTCCCGGTCTGGATGGGGGCCTACGGGCCGAAGGCACTCGCCCTGACTGGTCGTCAGGCCGACGGGTTCATCCTCCAGTTGGCCGACCCGTACCTCACCGAGTACATGATCAAGGCGGTGCGCAACGCTGCCACCGAGGCCGGCCGGGACCCGGACACGCTCACCATCTGCGTCGCCGCCCCCGCCTACGTCACCGCCGACGACTCGCCCGCCGCGCTCGCCCATGCCCGCGAGCAGTGCCGCTGGTTCGGCGGCATGGTCGGCAACCACGTCGCAGACCTGGTCACGCACTACGGCGAACACTCCGACCTCGTCCCGGAGGCCCTCACCGACTACATCAAGGGCCGCCAGGGCTACGACTACAGCCACCACGGCCGGGCCGGGAACCCGGACACCGCCTTCGTGCCGGACGAGATCGTCGACCGCTTCTGTCTCATCGGACCGGTCGAGACCCAGCGCGCCCGCCTCGAACAGCTCCGCTCCCTCGGCGTCGACCAGTTCGCCGTCTACGCCATGCACGACGCCGTCGAGACCACCATCGACGCCTACGGGACCGACGTCATCCCGCAGTTGTGACTCGGGCGTGATCGCGGGGCGTGATCCGGGGCGTGCTTCCGGGGCGTGCTTCCGGGGCTCGACCCCACGTGTGAATCCGGTTGTGAAGTCCAGTTGTGACGGACGGGAGCGTGCCCATGGCCGACACCGCGACCAGCGGCGCAAGACAGTGGCAGCACCCCGACGGCCGGGTCGAACTCGACCCGGCCTCGGGGGAGTTGCCATCCAACGGCTTCACCAACGACGACCTGCGGCCGGTCCCGGTGGCACGGCGCACCTGGACCACCTACAACTTCCTCGCGCTCTGGGTCGGCATGGCCCACAACATCCCGTCCTGGACGCTCGCCTCGGGCCTGGTCGCGCTCGGCATGGACTGGAAGCAGGCCGTCCTGACCATCGCCCTCGCCAACCTGATCGTGCTGGTGCCGATGCTGCTCACCGGCCACGCCGGGACGAAGTACGGCATCCCGTTCCCGGTGTTCGCCCGGGCCTCGTTCGGACTGCGCGGGGCCAACCTGCCCGCCCTCGTCCGGGCGGCGGTGGCCTGCGCCTGGTTCGGCATCCAGACCTGGATCGGCGGCGAGGGCATCTTCCTGCTCGCCGGCAAGCTGTTCGGTGAATCCTGGCTCAAGGCCGAGGAGTTCGGCGGCTACCCGTGGACGCAGTGGCTCGCGTTCCTGCTGTTCTGGCTGATCGAGATGGCGATCATCGCGCGGGGGATGGAGACCCTGCGGCGCTTCGAGAACTGGGCGGCACCGTTCGTCATCGTCGGCGCGCTCGCCCTGCTGGTGTGGATCACCGTCAAGGCGGGCGGGCTCGGGCCGCTGCTCGACCAGCCGTCCAAGCTCGGCTGGGGCGGCAGCTTCTGGAAGGTCTTCTTCCCGGCGCTGATGGGCATGATCGGGTTCTGGTCCACGCTGGCGTTGAACATCCCCGACTTCACCCGCTTCGGCGGAAGCCAGCGGGCCCAGATCCGCGGGCAGGCACTCGGGCTGCCGACCACGATGACGCTCTTCGCGCTGCTGTCGGTGCTGGTCACCTCGGGCTCCCAGGCCGTCTACGGCGAGCCGGTGTGGGACCCGATCAAGCTCGCGGCGAAGATGGAGAACCCGGTCGGCATCCTGTTCGCGCTGCTGACCGTCCTGGTCGCGACGCTGTCCGTGAACATCGCCGCCAACGTGGTCTCGCCCGCCTACGACCTCGCCAACCTGCTGCCCCGGTTCATCAACTTCCGCACCGGGGCGCTGATCACGGGGGTGGTCGGGATCGCGATCTTCCCGTGGAAGCTGATCGAGGACCCGCACGTGTACATCTTCGTCTGGCTGGGCGTGGTCGGCGGACTGCTCGGCACGGTCGCCGGGGTCCTGATCGCCGACTACTGGGTGCTGCGCGGGACCCGGCTCCAGCTCGCCGAGCTGTACCGGCCCGGCGGGGCCTACTGGTACGCGGGCGGATGGAACTGGCGGGCCGTGACGGCGCTGGGGGTCGGGGGCGTCCTGGCGGTGGGCGGCTCGTACGGCGGGCCGTTCCCGGCGGACGGGCTGCTGCCCGTGCTCAAGCCGCTGGCCGACTACGGCTGGGCGGTCGGGTTCGGGGCCGCGTTCGTGCTGTACCTGGTGCTCGGGCGGACGACGGCGAGCAGCTGACAGATTTTGAAATCTGTCAGCTGTTATCTGTTCGCCGTCGCCAGTCGCCAGTCGTCTGTCATCCGTCAGCCGTCAGCCGTTCTTCGTCAGCTGGCGGCCATCGCCCGGTCGATGGCCGCCAGGACCTTCGCGGTGCCGTCCTCGGCGGCCAGGGCGGCGGCCACCGCCCGGGCGCGGTCGCGGTACCCGGGGTCGTCGAGCGTCTGGCGGATGGCGGCGGCGAGGCGGGCGGCGGTGAGGGTCCGCAGGGGCACCGGCCCGGGGGAGGTGCCGAGCCGGGCGACCCGCGCGGACCAGAACGGGGCGTCGAGCTGGGCGGGCACCGGCACGGTCGGTACGCCCGAGCGCAGGGCGGCGGCGGTCGTGCCGGCGCCCGCGTGGTGGATCACGGCGGCGGTGCGCGGGAACAGCCACTCGTGCGGGGCCTCGCCGATCGTCAGGACGTCCTCCGCGTCCTCGGCCGCGAGGCCGCTCCAGCCCGACTGGATCACCACGCGTACCCGCGCGGCGCGTACGGCGGCCAGCACGGTGGCCGTGAGCCGTTCGGGCTCCGGGACGACCAGGCTGCCGAACCCGACGAAGACCGGCGGCGGCCCGGCGGCGAGGAAGTCGAGCAGCCGGTCCGGGGGTCGCCAGAGCGGCTCGGAAACCGGCCACCAGTAACCGGCCACGTCCAGCCCGGGGTGCCAGTCCGCCGGTCGGGGGACGACGCATGGCGAGAACCCGTGCAGGACGGGGTGGGCCCGCCGCGCCCGGGCGATCCGCAGTGGCGGCAGGCCGAGGCGCCGGCGCAGCCCGCGTACGGCCGGGGCGAACAGCTGGTCGGTCGCGGCCTGGACGGCGTGCCCCGCGAGCAGGTTGCCCGGTCCGCCGAGTGACCGGGTGCCGGTGACGGCCGGGGCGAACTCGCGGGTGGGGGAGAGGGGTTGCAGGTACAGCCCGATGCTGGGGACGCCGGCGGCCTCGGCGGCGACCTGGCCGAGTGCGCTGGTGGTGCTGGTGGTCAGCAGCAGGTCGGTGCCGAGGGCGGTGGCATCGGCGATGCCGTCGCCGAGTGCCGGCATGAACTTCCTGCCCAGGCGCAGCAGTTGCAGGATCGCCTGCGGCCCGGTCCCGGCCTGGAGGAGGCGGCGGCCCTCGGCGGAGGCGAGTTCGGCGCGCGGGTCGACGGGGAGCGGGCGGAACTCGAGCCCGGCCGCCCGGACCGGGTCGGCGAAGGTGGTGTGGGTGGCGACCGCCACCTGGTGGCCGGCGGCCCGCAGGCGTACGCCGAGGCCGGTGAAGGGGGCCACATCGCCCCGGGAGCCGGCGGTGGCGATCAGGATGCGCATGGCCGCAGTATCGCGGTGCGGGCGGCCCGTGAGGAGGGCGCCGCGCCGCCCGATGGGTGGGGCCGTGGGGGCGGAGGGCCTGCCCGTGGCGCCGCCGGATGCGCCGGAACCGTCAGCCGGAATCGCGCGCTGGAGTCGCACGCCGGAACCGTGGGCCGGACGGTGGCGTCCTTCGGGGCAGAGCGGGCGGAACGGGGCCGTCACGCCGTTGACGGGAGGACGAATGAGCATCATCGCGTGGATCGTGCTGGGCCTGATCGCGGGAGCCCTGGCCAAGCTGCTGCTGCCGGGGAGGGACCCGGGCGGCCTGATCGTGACGACCCTGATCGGCATCGCCGGCTCCTTCGTCGGCGGCTGGATCGCCTCGCACTTCCTGCACAAGTCGGTGACGACGCACTTCTTCGACCTGGCCACCTGGGTGTCGGCGATCGGCGGTGCGCTGGTGCTGCTGATCGCCTACCGGCTGCTGTTCGGCAACTCCCGGCGCTGACACCGGAGTTCGCCGCGGAGGCCGGGGGATCCCATCGCTGAGGGTGGCCCCGGGTGGCGAGGGGCCGGACCGGAGCCGACCCCCGGGACGAGTGCCCCCTGAGGCGATTGCTCGCCCCGGGCGAGTCCGGAGTCGCGGGGGAGCGGCGTCGCAGGTCCGATTCGTGCGGCGCCGCCCGGGTGCGTGGTTCAGGTGGCCGTTGCCAAGTCGTCCACCCAGCCGGGGAGTTCCTCGCGGGCGGTGAGCCAGCCGGCCGGAACGTCGGCGAGTCCGGTACGGGCGGCGACCACCCCGGCCGCGATGGCGCAGGTGGTGTCCATGTCGCCGCAGCCCTCCAAGGTGTACCAGAGCGCGTCCGGCAGTGAGTCCAGGTGCCCGGTGGCGGACCAGAGGGCGAACGGGACGGTGTCCGGGGCGGAGATCATCAGCCCCGACCCGAGCACGTGGGCGGCGTGCCGGACACTGGTGTGCCCGGGCAGCCGGGCGGCGATCCGCAGGCCGGAGCGGACGTCGCAGTCCGGCAGCCGTCCGGCGACCTCGGTCAGCAACTCGCCGCGCCCGGGCGGGGTCTGGCCCCGGTGCCGGACCGCGAGGGCGGCGGCCAGCGCGACCGCGACCGCGCCGGCGACGGCCTCCGGGTGGAAGTGTGTGGTGAGCGCCTGGAGTTCGGCCTGCCGGGCGACCTCGTCCAGGTCGTCCGCGAACCACGCGCCCAGCGGGGCGACCCGCATCGCGGCGCCGTTGCCGTGCGAACCCTGGCCCTCGAACTGGTCCGCTGTGATGGCCCGCCAGTCCCCGCCGGCGCCGATCCCGCGCAGCACCCGGTGCATCGACGGGCCGTACTTGCGTGCGTGGTCCCGGGCGTACTCCTCGGCGAACTCCCGTGCCAGCGCGTCCGGTCGGACCTCGCCGTGGGTGGTCAGGTGGCGCAGCAGCACCAGTGCCATCGCGGTGTCGTCGGTCCAGTGCCAGGGCGCCAGTCGGGTTTGGCGCCCGGCGACGGCCGCGGAGGCCTCGTCGAGCGGGACCTGGAACCAGCGGTCGCCGAAGGCGTCGCCGAGGGCGAGGCCTTGAAGGCTGTCCAGGACCGGGGCGGCCGCACGCATGTCATCCTCCGAGTGAGATCAACCGTGTGTGCGCAGTCTGCCCGGTGACCCGGCCGGTCCGCGAGGGGATATCGCCGGGAAGGCCGGAGGCCCTCCGGGGCGAGGGGCGCTTCTCAGCACTCCTCGCCCCGAAGGGCCTCCGGCGGGTGGTCACACGGGCGGTCGTATCTCGCCGCGGCGGGTCACTTGGCGCGCAGGCCGCCGACGATGAGCTTCCAGAGGGCCTCGAAGCGGTCGTCCGTACCCGGGGTGGACCACTCGCCCGCGTAGGCGGGGTCGTGGAAGTGCGCGGTGGCGTCGAACACGGCGCGGGCGGTGTTCTGGATGTGGGCGAGCCTGAAGTCCTTGGCGTCCATGCCGTCCTGGACGATCTGGGAGATCTGGCCGACCAGGGTCTCGATGTGCGCGTCGACGGTGGCGCTGTTCTCCTCGACCAGCACCATGTACGTCGCGAACAGCTCCGGGTCGTCCAGGGCCTTCTTGCGCTTGGCCGCGAACAGCGTCACCAGCCAGCGGTGCAGCCGCTCCTCGGCGGGGCCCGGCTCGGTCGAGATGAACGCGAGCTGGTGGTGCGCCTGGTCGAGCCAGCGCTGGGTGACCGCCTCGCGCAGCGCGGCCTTGCTCGGGAAGTGGCGGTAGACGCTGCTGTGGCTGACGCCGAGGATGCGGGCGACGTCCACGACGGTGGCCTTGGTCGGGCCGAACCGTCGGAGGACGTCCTCCGCCGCGATCAGGATCTGCTCGGCGGTGAGGGTGGTTTCCGTGGTCACGGGGAGGTCCGTCCTTACAGGGGTGCGTCCGCCGAGGGGGGCGGCGGGCGGTTGGTGCGGTCGGGGTGGTGCGGTCGGTCGGGGTGTGCGTGCGGCCAGGGGTGGTGCGTGCCGTCGGGAGGGTACGGCGTCGGCCCGGTCGGTCAGTGTTCGCTGTCCAGGTGGGCCATCTGAGCGGCAGCGTACCGGTCGCCCGCGGCGGCACCGGCGGGGACGGCCGCCTCGATGGCCGCGAGGTCGGCCGGGGTGAGGGTGACGTCGAGCGCGCCGAGGGCCTCGGCGAGGCGGTCGCGCCGGCGGGCGCCGACCAGCGGCACGATGTCCGCGCCGCGCGACACGACCCAGGCGATGGCGACCTGGGCGACGCTCGCGCCCTTCGCGGCGGCGACCTCGCGCAGCGCCTCGACCAGGGCGAGGTTGTGGGTCAGGTTGTCGCCCTGGAAGCGCGGGCTGTGGCCGCGGAAGTCCGTGCCGCTGAGCGTGCGCTCATTGCTCCAGTGGCCGCTGAGCAGGCCGCGGGAGAGCACGCCGTAGGCGGTGATGCCGATGCCGAGCTCGCGGGCGGCGGGGAGGACGGCCTCCTCGATCGAGCGGGAGATCAGCGAGTACTCGATCTGGAGGTCGCTGATCGGGTGGACGGCGGCGGCCCGGCGCAGGGTGTCGGCGCCGACCTCGGACAGGCCGATGTGGCGGACGTGGCCGGCCTTCACCAGGTCCGCGATGGCGCCGACGGTCTCCTCGATCGGGACGTTCGGGTCCAGGCGGGCCGGGCGATAGACGTCGATGTAGTCGGTGCGCAGGCGGCGCAGGGTGTACGCGAGCGCGGTCTTGGTGGCGGCGGGGCTGGCGTTGTAGCCGAGCCACTGGCCGTCCGGGCCGCGCTGGGCGCCGAACTTCACGCTGATCTGCACGCTCTCGCGGTCACGGCCGCGCAGCGCGTCGTGGATCAGCAGCTCGTTGTGGCCCATGCCGTAGAAGTCGCCGGTGTCGAGGAGGGTGACCCCGGCATCGAGCGCGGCGTGGATGGTGGCGATGCTCTCGGCCTCGTCGGCCGGGCCGTAGAGGTCGGACATGCCCATGCAGCCGAGGCCGAGGGCGGAGGTCACCGGGCCGGAGGTGCCGAGCGGGCGCTGGGCGGGGCGCGAGGTGGTGGACACAGGGGCTCCAGGGGGTGGGGTGCGGGCCCGCCGGAGAGGTGGCGGGGAGTGGGGTGCTCCGGATGCCACTATGGCACGGCAGCGAACAGATTTCAAAATCTGTTCGCTGTCGTCTGTTATCTGAAATCTGTCGGCTGTCATCTGTTAGTTGTTACTGATCACGTCCGCCCGGCGAGCGCAGCAGGTAGGCGCGGGCCGGCGGAACGTTTCGCCATACCGTCCGCTCGCCCAGCCCGTACGCGGCCTCGAAGCTGCGCAGCAGCCGCACGACCGCCCGGTGGCGGGCGCCCCGGCGCGGGCCCGATGCCAGGGTGCGGGCGGTGCTCGTGCCCAGGTACCCGAAGTACGTGAGCTCGCCCCCGGGCACCAGCAGCCGCAGGTACAGGTCGAGCAGGAGCCGCACCCGAGCCGGCGCGAAGTTGGTGAACGGCAGCCCCGACACGATCACGTCGTAGCGCTCGCCCGCGGTACCGTCCTCGCCCTCGCGCCGCGGCAGGTCCTCGACCCGGCAGGCCGACAGCCGCAGCCCGATCCCCGGACGGCGCGCGGCCAGCGCCGGGTCCTCCCGGAGCCGGTCGGCGAAGCGCGGGTTCGCCTCGACGACGTGCAACCGGTCGCCGGGGCGCAGGACCTGGGCCAGCCGGCGGGTCACCACGCCCGTGCCGGCGCCGACCTCCAGCACCGAGAGCGGCCGGTTCGGACGGCTGGTGACCGGGACCACCAGCGCGTTCACCAGGTCCGCGCTGCTCGGCGCCAGCGCGCCCGTGTCGTGGAAGGTGCGCAGGGCCTCGGCGAGGAACAGCAGACGGTCCCCGCCGAAGGGCGAAGTGCTGTGCGGGACAAGGGAGTCGGGGCGGGGGCGGAGCTGTTCGGTCGTCATGCCGTCGACGCTAGGCAGGCCGTCCGCGCCACGGATCGGCCGACGAGCCCCGCCGACCCCCGACGAAAGTCGAGGACGGGCCCGCCCGGGAGAAGGGGGCGCCGCGCCGCGCCCCGCCCGTAGCATCGAGCCCAACGGGCCCAGGGCGGCTCGATGAACGGCTTGATGAGCCGCTCGATGAACGGCGTGGTGAACGGCGTGGTGAACGGCCCGACGAACGGTTTGATGAACGGACGGGTGAGCGGTCACAGGGCGGGGGAGGGGAGGGAGCGGTGTTCACGCGCACGGACCTGCTCGGCTGGTACGGCCCGGACCGCCGCCCGTGGACCGACACGCTGCTGCTCCTCGGCATCCTCGCCCTGACCGCCGAGGAGACCGTCGTCCAGTGGACCCGCGCCGACGAGCCGCTGCGCCTGCCGCGGACCGCCGTCGCGGCCCTCACCTCGCTCTCCCTGCTCCTCGCCCGCCGCCACCCGGTGGCCGCCGCCGTGCTGCCCGTGCTCACCGGCGGCCTGTTCAACCGAGCCTTCCCCGGCCTGTTCAGCGTCTACCACCTCGCCTCTCTCGGCCGCACCGGCCAGGCCGTGGCCGCCGGCACCGTCCTCGCCCTGCTCAGCGCCACCCGCGCCGACTCGCTGGTCGGCTGGGCCGGTACCACCGGATCCGAACTCCTCGTCCAGGCCGCCACGTTGTCCGTCGGACTGTGGCTGCACGGCCGTCGGGTGCTGATCCGGACCCTGCACGAGCAGGTCGACGCGCTGCGCCGCGAGCGCGAACTGCGCGTCGAACAGACCAGGGCGGCCGAACGCGCCCGCATCGCACGGGAGATGCACGACGTGCTCGCCCACCGCCTCAGCCTCCTGGTGCTGCACGCCGGGGTGTTGCGCGACCAGGCCCGAGCCGGCACCGTCGCCGCCGATCCGGACCGGCTCACCCACCGGCTGGAACTGCTCCGCACGACCGCCGCCCGCTCGCTCGACGACCTGCGCGACGTCCTGGGCGCGCTGCGGGCCGACCCGCCGCCCCATTCGACCGACGCGGGCGGCGCGGGCGGCCTGGCGGGTGCGGCGAGTGTGGCGCGCGTGGCCGGCGCGGCCGGGCCGCCCGTACCGGACGGGACCACGCGTGTCCCCGCGCCCGCCCTGCGCGACCTCACCGAACTCGTCGGCGAGGCCACCCAGGCCGGTCAGCGGGTCGAACTGGCCCTCGTCGGTGACCCGGAGACCGTCCCCACCACCCACCGGCTGGCCGTGCACCGTCTGGTCCAGGAGGCGCTCACCAACGCCCGCAAGTACGCGCACGCCGCACCGGTCACCGTCCGGGTCAGCTACGGCACGCCGGCGACCACCGTCGAAGTGCGCAACGGGCCGGGCGAGGCCGCACTCAACGGCCCGGGCAGCGGCGGCGGTTACGGCCTGGTCGGGCTCACCGAACGGGTCGGCGCGCTCGGCGGCCACCTCGACGCGGGCCCCGACGGAGGCGGCGGATTCCGGCTCTCCGCCCGCCTGCCTGCGCCGGAGCGCCCGCCGCAGACGGTGGCCGGACCGGGCCGGACCCCGGCCCCTGCCCAACCTCAACCCCCTGCCCCAGCCGGTCCACCACCCGGAACCCCGGCACCTACCCAGCCCCCGCAGCCGAAGGACGCCGCATGATCCGCACGATGGTGGTCGACGACGACGCGCTGGTGCGGCTCGGCCTCGTCGACCTCCTCACCCAGGACCCGGCCCTCACCGTCGTCGCCGAGGCCGCCGACGGCATGCAGGCCGTCGAACTCGCCCGCGAGCGGCGGATCGACGTCGCGCTGATGGACATCCGGATGCCCCGGCTCGACGGCATCGCCGCCACCAGACGGCTGCGCGAACTGCCCGACGCCCCGCGCGTCATCGCGCTCACCACCTTCGACCTCGACGAGTACGTGTACCAGGCCCTGGCCGCCGGCGCCGACGGCTTCCTGCTCAAGGACACCCCGCCCGCCGAGATCGCCCGGGCCGTCCACGTCGTCGCCGGCGGCCAGGGCATGCTGCACCCGGCGGCCGCGCGTCGCCTCATCGACCGCTACCACCGCACCGGCGCGCCCCGGTCCATCGCGGCCCGCAACCGGGTCGCCGGGCTCACCCCGCGCGAGACCGACGTGCTGCGCGAACTCGCCGACGGGCTCTCCAACGCCGAGATCGCGGGCGTCCTCGGGATGCGCGAGAGCACCGTCAAGGCACACGTCAGCCGCATCCTGACGGCACTCGGTGTCGGGAACCGGGTGCAGGCCGCGCTGCTCGCCCGCGACGCGGGGCTGCTCGAGGACGGCGCCTGAGCCGCGGGCCGTGTCCGGGCAGGGACGGGTACGGGACAGCGACAGGACGGGGACGCTACGGGACGGTGCCGGCCGGGCCGGCGGTGTGCGAAGGACCCGAGATGCGTGCGGGGCCGGGGCGGTGGACGGCGTCTCCGGTGGTGGCGACGGCGAAACTTCGGAAGGAGTTCACGTGGGCGTTCCCGCCTCGTCGGACCGGGCTCCCCTGAGCCGGTCCGTGCCCCCGGTTCGTACCGTGTGCTGAGCTGCTGTCACCCATCCGGCGTGGAATTCCCGTGCCTTGGCCGTTTGCGCTGCCGAACCCGGGCGGCGGGTCCATCGTGGAGTTGGGCGCGATCCGGCGACCGCGCCCGCGCGCCGATCCAGGCCCGCGCGCCGAGCGCCCATCGCCGATCGCAGGCGGGTGCCCGAGGCTGGGCCCGGTCCCGGCACGCTGAGAGCAGGGCCACCTCGCAGGAAACCGAACGGTTCTTCTAGGCTCACATCTCGGCTTCCCTGCGGCGGTCCGGCCACTGCGCCCGCCGCCAGGAAGCCGCCGTCCACGGGGCTCCGGGCGGACCGGGGCCACCGGATCGAGCGAGGAGGACGCAATGCCAAGCACGCCGCCCAGCCGTTCCACCGCACTTGGGCCAGACGGCCCGTCCCGACGTATGGCACCTCATCCCGGTCGACGGGTCGGGGTCGGCCGGGTCTGGCACCCGGGTTGGACCGGTCGGCCGGTGCGGCCGCTGAATACCGGCGGCGGCCGCGGAGGCGAGCGTTGAGTCCCCAGATCGTCGGGTCGCCCGCCGCGCAGACCGCCGCCCAGACCGCCGCCCAGACCACCACGCAGACCGCCGAGCGGGCCACGGCCGCCGGACCGGACGGCGACGCCCCGGCCGCCACCGCTGCTGCTACCGCCAGTGCCACCGCTGCCACCGCTGCCGCCGCGGCCAGTGCCACGGCCAGTGCCACCGCCGCGCTCCCCGGTCTCCCGCAGGCCCTCAGCGCCCGCGCCCGTACCCTCGCCGGAGCCGTCCGGCGCCGCTGCGCCGACCTCGCCCGGATCGAGTCGCCCACCGGGGATGCTCCCCGACTCGACGCCCTCGCCGAGGAGTTGGCCGCAGGCTTCCGTGCCACCGGTGCCACCGCCAGGCGCGAAGCCGGCCCGGCCGGCGACCACCTCGTCCTGGAGTGGGTGGGCCAGGACGAAACCCTGCCCCACCTGCTGATCGTCGGCCACCACGACACGGTCTGGCCGGCCGGCACCCTCGCGGACTGGCCGGTCACCGAGCAGGACGGCACCCTCAGCGGCCCCGGCGTCGTCGACATGAAGGGCGGACTCGCCATCCTGGAAGGCGCGTTCGCCCTGCTCGCGGACCTCGGACAACGACCGCACCGCACCGTCCGCCTGGTCGTCGTCTCCGACGAGGAGGTCGGCAGCCCGGACGGGCGCCGCCTGGTCGAGCGCCAACTGCGCGGTGCGGCCGCGGTGCTGGGCCTCGAACCGCCGCACCCGGACGGCCGGTTGAAGACCGCCCGGCGCGGCAGCACCCGGGTCCGGCTCACCGTCACCGGCCGCGAGGCCCACGCAGGCAACGACGCCCACGACGGGGTGTCCGCGGTCGACGAGCTGGTCGACCAGCTCGTGCTCGTCCGCGGGCTCGCCGGCCAGCCCGGCACCGAGCTCAACGCCGGTCGGATCAGCGGGGGTTCGCGCGCCAACGTGGTCGCGGGTCGGGCCGAGGCCGAGCTGGGCCTGCGGTTCGCCACCGCCGAGGCGCAGCGCCGCACGCTCGACCACCTGGCCCGGCTCACCGCGCTGCGCCCGGGTGCCCGGGTGCGCACCGAGGTGCTGTCCAGTCGTCCGGCGTGGCCGGAGCGGACCGGCAACCCGCTGCTGCGGCACGTCCGTTCACTCGCCGCGGTGCTCGGGCAGCAGCTGGACGGCGGCCCGGCGGGCGGCGCCGGGGACACCAATCTGCCGGGCTCGCGCGGGCTTCCGACGCTGGACGGCTTCGGTGCGGTCGGCGCCGGCGCCCATGCCCGGCACGAGCACATCCGTCTCGACCAGCTGGCCCCCCGGATCGCTCTGCTGGCCGCGCTCTTCGCCGTTCCGCTGCCGCGGCTGCGGGACCGTACGGAGGGATGAGCAACAGATGACAGCCGACAGATAACAGCTGACAGATTCTGAAATCTGTCAGCTGTTATCTGTTCGTCGGCGGTCCCTCGCGCCACCCTCCCCGCGCCCCTCCCTTGCCATCCCTCCACCTCGCCGCGCAGAATGGTACCGACCGAACGGTCAGTCGGTTGGCGCCCGGACGCCAGAGCGGGACACGAGCGCCAGAGCAGGACACGAGAGGGGACCGTGGTGACAACAGAGGTGGCCGAGGCGGTCCCCGCGCAGGAGCAGCAGGACCGCTTCGAGGCGGTCATCGCCGCCGAGCAGCGGATCGAACCCAGGGACTGGATGCCCGACGCCTACCGGGCCACCCTGATCCGCCAGATCGCCCAGCACGCCCACTCCGAGATCATCGGCATGCAGCCCGAGGGCAACTGGCTCACCCGCGCCCCGTCGCTGCGCCGCAAGGCGATCCTGCTCGCCAAGGCCCAGGACGAGGCCGGCCACGGCCTCTACCTCTACGCCGCCGCCGAGACCCTCGGCGTCGACCGCGCCGAGCTCACCGAGAAGCTGATCTCCGGCCGCCAGAAGTACTCCTCGATCTTCAACTACCCGACCCTCACCTTCGCCGACGTCGGCGTGATCGGCTGGCTGGTCGACGGCGCTGCGATCTGCAACCAGGTCCCGCTCTGCCGTTGCAGCTACGGCCCGTACGCCCGCGCCATGGTGCGGATCTGCAAGGAGGAGTCGTTCCACCAGCGCCAGGGCTACGAGCTCCTGATGACGCTGATGCGCGGCACCGAGGCGCAGCGCCGGATGGTGCAGGACGCGGTGGACCGCTGGTGGTGGCCGTCGCTGATGATGTTCGGCCCCTCCGACGCCGACTCGCCGAACACCGCCCGCTCGATGGCCTGGCGGATCAAGCGGCACACCAACGACGAGCTGCGCCAGCGCTTCGTCGACATGACCGTGCCGCAGGCCGAGCACCTGGGCGTCACCCTCCCCGACCCCGAGCTGCGCTGGAACGAGGAGCGCGGCGGCTGGGACTTCGGCGAGCCGGACTGGTCCGAGCTGACCAGGGTCATCCAGGGCCAGGGCCCGTGCAACGCCCAGCGGATCGACCGCCGCCGCGCCGCCCACGAGAACGGCGCCTGGGTCCGCGAGGCGGCCGTCGCCTACGCGGCCAAGCGAGACGCGGAACAGCGTGCACACGCGGAACAGGAGAACGGAAAGTGACTGAGTCCAAGGCCGGGTCCAAGGCCGGCTGGCCGCTGTACGAGGTGTTCGTGCGCCCCCGGCGCGGGCTGAACCACGTCCACGTCGGCTCGCTGCACGCCGCCGACGACCGGATGGCCCTGCTCGCCGCCCGCGACCTCTACACCCGGCGCAACGAGGGCGTCAGCCTCTGGGTGGTCCGCTCGGACGCGATCACCGCCTCCACCCCGGACGAGCGCGACCCGTTCTTCGAGCCCAGCGGGGACAAGGTCTACCGCCACCCGACCTTCTACGACATCCCCGAGGATGTCCCGCACATCTGACGGGGGAACCGCCATGCACGACCACACCGCACCGGCCGACACCGCCGACGACCACGTGTACCTCAGCCTCGCCGAGGCCACCCCCGGCCCCGAGGGCGAGGGCCGCTGGGCGTACGGGACGGGCTTCGCCGACCCGCTGCTCGGCGTGGACACCGCGCTGCCCGCCGGCCTGGACGCCGCCGACCTCGCCGCCTACTGCCTGATGCTCGGCGACGACGCCCTGATCCTCGCCCAGCGGCTGATCGAGTGGTGCACCCGGGCGCCCGAACTGGAGGAGGAGGTCGCGCTCGCCAACCTCGGCCTCGACCTGCTCGGCCAGGCCCGCCTGCTGCTCACCCGGGCCGGCCAGGTGGACGGTTCCGGCCGCACCGAGGACGACCTGGCGTACTGGCGGGAGGAGCACGACTTCCGCAACGTCCGCCTGGTCGAGACGCCGAACGGCGACTTCGCGTACTCGGTCGCCCGGCTGCTGCTGTTCGCGACCGCGCGCGGCGCCCTGTACGAGGCGCTGAGCACGCACCCGGACCCGGTGCTGGCGGCGGTCGCCACCCGGGGCGTCAAGGAACTGGCGTACCACCGCGAGTACGCCACCGCCTGGACGCTGCGGCTGGGCGACGGCACGCCGTACTCCTCCGCCCGGATGCAGGCCGGACTGGTGGCGGTGTGGCCGCTGCTGGACGAGCTGTTCACCGCCCACCCGGTGGAGCTGCGGGCGGGCGTCGACCCGGCGTCCCTGCGCGAACCGGTGCTGCGCTCGCTCACCGCGGTGATCGCCGAGGCCGGGCTGACCGTACCGGAGGTGCCGCCGCTGGCCACCGTCCTGGGCCGGGCCGGCCGGGACGGCGTGCACACCGAGGCCCTCGGGCCGCTGCTGGCCGAGTTCCAGGTGGTGGCCCGCGCACACCCGGGGGCGACGTGGTGACCGGCACGGCGACGGCGGGCACCGTCCCGACCGGCACGGCCCCGGCCGACCAGGCCGCCGCCGTCCGCGAGCGGGCCTGGGAGGTCGCTGCGGCCGTTCCGGATCCGGAGCTGCCGATGCTCACCCTCGCCGACCTCGGCGTGCTCGCCGGGGTCGAGGTGACGGCGCCGGAGGGGGAGGGCCCCGGGGACGTGGTGACCGCCTGGCTCACCCCCACCTACTCGGGCTGCCCCGCCGTCGCCGAGATGGCCGCGGACGTGGACCGGCGGCTGCGCGCGGCCGGGTTCCAGGACGTCCGGGTCCGGCTGCGGCTGGACCCGCCGTGGTCCACCGACCTGATCACCGCCGAGGGCCGCCGCAAGCTCGCCGAGGCGGGCATCGCCCCGCCGCGCCCCACCTCGGCCGTCGCCGCGCCCGGGCCGGTCCTGCTCACCCTCGGCCCCACCCGCGGCCCCGGTCCCGCCACGGCCGCCGCACCCGTCGTCTGCCCGCGCTGCGGTGGCGCGGACACGGAGGAGCTGTCCCGCTTCGGTTCCACCGCCTGCAAGGCGCTCTGGCGTTGCCGCGCCTGCCGGGAGCCCTTCGAACGCGTCAAGGAGATCTGAATGTCCGCCGTCCGCCCCGAGGCCTCCACCGCCCCCACGGCCGAGCCCGTGGCCGCCGCGCCCGGCACCGAGCCCGTCGAGTCCGTCGGGGCCGTCGAGCCCGCCGTGCGGGCCGCCCGTCGGCCGACCTTCCACCGGCTGCGGATCGAGCGGGTGGAGCGCCTGTGCGAGGACGCCGTGGCGGTGACCTTCGCGGTGCCGGACGGGCTGAGCGCGGAGTTCGCCTTCCGCCCGGGGCAGACCCTGACGCTGCGCAAGGTGGTGGACGGGACCGACGAGCGCCGCTCGTACTCGATCTGCGCCCCCGTCGGCGGTCCGCTGCGGATCGCCGTCCGGGAGGTGCCCGGCGGGCTGTTCTCGCGCTGGCTGGTCCGGGACGCGCAGCCCGGCGAGGAGGTGGACGTCCTGACGCCGACGGGCCTGTTCAGCCCCGAGCTCGGCGTCCCCGCCGACCACGTGCTGCTCGCGGCGGGCTCCGGCATCACCCCGATGCTGTCGATCGCCGGGTCCGTCCTGGCCGCCGACCGCCGCTCCACCGTCACCCTGCTCTACGGCAACCGGCGCAGCGACACCGTCATGTTCGCCGACGAGCTGGCCGACCTGAAGGACCGCTACCTCGGCCGGTTCCAGCTGGTCCACGTCCTCTCCCGGGAGACCCGGGACGCCGAACTGCTCAGCGGACGCCTGGACCCGGAACGCGTGGAGGCCCTGCTGAAGGCGCTGGTGGATGTCCAGGCGGTCGGCCACTGGTGGCTCTGCGGCCCGTTCGGCATGGTCGCCGGGGCCAAGGAACTGCTCGTCGGACTGGGCGTGCCGGGCGAGCGCGTCCACCAGGAGCTGTTCCACGCCGAGGACGAACCGCTCGCCGAGCGGGACGAGGACCTGGACTCGGCGGACGCCGCGGCCGACGGCGCGCACAGCGAGGTCACCGTCGTCCTGGACGGCCGCGGCAGCACGCTGGCCCTGCCCCGCGACCGTTCGATCCTGGACGGCGCCCAGCGCTCCCGCCCCGACCTGCCGTTCGCCTGCAAGGGCGGCGTCTGTGGCACCTGCCGCGCCCTGGTGACGGAGGGCGAGGTGGAGATGCGCCGCAACTTCGCGCTGGAGGAGAAGGAGCTGGCGGCCGGCTACGTCCTGACCTGCCAGGCCCGCCCGCTCACCGACCGGGTCACGGTCGACTTCGATCGCTGACGCCTGAGGCCCGACGCCTGACGCCTGAGGCCCGACGCCTGACGCCTGACGCCCGACGCCTGGCGCCACGCGGCCGGCGTCCGACGGCCGGTTCGGGCGGCTACGCCCCGACCGGGGCCGGGGCCGAGGCAGGCGCCGGGAGCAGGACCGGATGCGCAGCCCGAGCCGGCTCGCCGAGCAGACGGACGAGGTCGTTGACGGCGGCGCGCCCGGCCCGGTTGGCGCCGATGGTGCTCGCGGACGGGCCGAAACCGACCAGGTGGACCCGCGGGTCGGCGGTGGCCCTGGTCCCGGTGAGCGCGATGCCGCCGCCGGGGGAGCGCAGCCCGAGCGGGGCGAGGTGGCCGACCTCTGGGCGGAAGCCGGTGGCCCAGACGATCGCGTCCACGGCCAGCTCCTCCTCGCCCCAGGCGACGCCGTGCTCGGTGAGGCGGTCGAACATCGGACGCCGGTGCAGCGCGCCCAGCTCCTCGGCGCGCCGGTAGGCGACGGACGGTCCGAGGCCGGTGACGCTCACCACGCTGCGCACCGGCAGGCCCTGCCGGACCCGCTCCTCGACCTGGGCGACCACCGCGCGCCCGTACTCGGGGGTGAACGGTCCGTCGTGGTAGACGGGCGGGGTCCGGGTCACCCAGACCGTCTCGCCGACCGCCGCGACCTCCGACAGCACCTGGATCGCCGAGGCGCCGCCGCCCACCACCAGGACGCGCCTGCCCGCGAACTCCTCGGGCCCGCGGTACTCGGCGTAGTGCAGCTGGCGGCCGGCGAAGTGGCCCGGGTAGTGCGGCAGGAACGGGCGGGTCCAGGTGCCGGTGGCGTTGATCAGCGCGCGGGTGGACCAGGTGCCGCGGTCGGTCTCGACCAGCAGCCGGGAGTCCGGGCTGGGTGACTCGGCGCGCACCGCGCGAACCGTGACGGGGCGCACGACGGGGAGCGCGTGCCGGGACTCGTACGCCTCGAAGTACCCCGGCACCACCTTGCGAGCGGGGGACCGCGGATCGGGCGCCGGGAGCTCGGCGTCCGGCAGGTCGTGGAAGCCGTGCACGGTGGCCATGCGCAGCGACGGCGAACGGTGCGCCCAGGCGCCACCCGGCGCGGCGTTGGCGTCCAGCACGACGAAGCGGCCCGCCCCTTCGGTACCCGCCCCGCCCGTTCCCCTCCCGTCGGCGTCCTCCCGGTACGGGGCGAAGCCCCGGCGGCGCAGGTGGTACGCGGCGGAGAGGCCCGCCTGCCCGGCGCCCACCACCAGGACGTCCACCCGCCGCTGCCCACCGTTGGTTGCACCGTAAACAGTCATGCTCGTGAAACATCAGGGGTGCGCCGGGTGTTCCCCGCCGCAGCACGGCGCGCGGGCCGGCCGGCCCGCCCGAGCGGGCCGAGCGCGCAGGCCGCGCCCGGATCCTCGTCAGGCGGCCGGGGAGATCACCACGGCCGTGCCGTAGGCGCACACCTCGGTGCCGACGTCCGCCGCCGAGGTCACGTCGAAGCGCATCATCAGGACAGCGTTGCCGCCGCGCGCCTTGGTCTGCTCGATCAGCCGCTGCATCGCCTCGTTGCGGCTCTCCACCAGGGTCTTCGTCAGCCCCCGGAGCTCGCCGCCGACCAGCGACTTCAGCCCGGCACCGATCTGGCTGCCGACGTGGCGGCTGCGCACGGTCAGCCCGAAGACCTCGCCGATCACGTGGTCGACCCGGAAGCCGGGGATGTCGTTGGTGGTCACGACCAGGACGTCGGCGTTCGGGCCCTGCCCGCCGCCGTACTCGTTGATGTCAGCCATGCGCCCATCCTGCCGGTGTCACGCGTCCTGGTGACAGAGGCACGGCCGGACGGCGGTGGAGAAGGCGATCGGAAGCCGGTTCAGACCTGTGATCGGGCGGCCGAAAAGCCGTACCGTAGCCCCATGGGCGAGCGAAGCGATCATCCACAGGGGCCGGGCGCGGCGGAGGACTCCGGCGCGCAGGAGATCGAGGCGACGGTGGTGTTGGGCCTGCGGATCACCGACTGGCCGGCGCTGCGCGCCGCCGCGATCGCGGCGGTCGAGGACCTGGTCTTCGAGGGCATCGACCCGGCCGGCCAGCGCCGCGAACTGTTGCGCGAGGTGGCCGAGGACGCCAACGCGGCGCTCGGCGCGCTGCTCCACCCCGACCGGCTGGTCGCCGCGATCCCCGGTGTCGAGGCGATCGGCGGGACGCTGGAGATCAGCGTCACCGAGGACTTCGCGCCGGACTTCGCCGAACTGTTCCCGCTGGAGGGCGACGAGGACGACGCCGGCGCGGGCGTGGACTGGACGCTCACCCCGCGCACCGCGTGCCTCCTCCACGCCCAGCTGATCGGCCTGGCCGACGCGGCCTACGACGACCTGGACGAGCACGGGGACGAACCCGTCGTCGAGGGCGAGGACACCGACTGGACGGTCTTCGCCAGGCTGCCGCAGCGCACCTGGCGGCTGCACCGGGGCTGGCGCCGCGCGATGGCCCGGGCCTTCGACGACCTGGCCGACGACCTCGCGCTCGGCGAGTGGCCGCTGCCGCGCTGCCTCGCCGAGGAGATCGCGCTGCGGATGGCGCTCGTCGACGCCCGCGCCCTGCTCGGCGCCCAGCCCGAGTCGGTGGCCGACATGATGGGCGACCTGCCCGCCGACCTCTACGACTACGACTGGGAGGGCTGCCACGACGAACTGTTCGGCGTCTTCGGGCCGGACGACGGCGACCCCGAGCTCGGCGCCGAACAGCGCACCGAGCTGCTGCTGGCGGCCACCCACCCGGAGGGCTGGTTCCTCGTGTACGAGGACGCGGAGGAGCGGGACGCGCAGCGGGGCTACCGGCGCTGACCGGTTGTCGGGTGCGCGGGTCCGCGGGCCCGCGCACCCGCGGGCTCGGCGGCAGTCTCCGCAGGTGTCTCGGCAGGTGTCCCGGCAGGCGTCTCGACGGGTGCGGCGGCGGCTCGGCGGCTAGGCTGCGGACATGTCCGATGTGTCTGATGCGCGTGGTACGTCCGGGGATTGGGGCGGTGCGGGCGGCTCGCCGGCGGGCCGGGACGATCCCGTGCTGGCCCGGATCGCGCTCGGGCTGGACGGCGTCCAGGCGGCGCAGCGCGGTCGGACGGCCGAGGCGCGGGCCAGCTTCGAGGCGCTCTGGAAGGCGCTGGGCGAGCGCGGTGACGTCTTCCATCGGTGCGTCCTCGCGCACTACCTCGCCGACCTCCAGGACGATCCGGTGGCCGAGCTGGAGTGGGACCGGAGGGCGCTGGCCGCCGCCGACTCGCTGACCGCCGAACGCGCCGAGACCTACCGCTCCGCCCTCCAGGTGCGCGCCTTCTACCCGTCGCTCCACCTCAACCTGGCGTCCGACTACCTCAAGCTCGGCGAACCCGCCCTCGCGCGCGAGCAGCTGGAGCGGGCCGCCCGCAGTCTGGACGCGCTGCCCGAGGACGCGTACAGCGCGGGCATCCGGACGGCCGTCGACGAACTGCGGCAGCGGCTGCGCTGAGCCGGGCCCGCGGGCGGGGGAGGCCGGGGCTCGTGTGATCACCGGTTCGGTGGGGCTGGCATGCTGGGCGGGTGACTTCTCCGTTCGATGCCCCGGCCCCCGCTTCCGACTCCCCCTCCGGGGCCGTACCCGCCTCCGGGGCCGTACCCGACCCCGAGGCCGTACCCGACCCCGAGGACCGGGACGCCCGGCCGCAGTATGTGTTGCCGCTGGTCGTCCGGCTGGAGCGGGCCACGCCGCCCGGGCGGACCGACGCGCTGGAGACCTCGGCCCGGGCGGTGCTCACGCTGCTGGCCGATCCGCGGGTCACCGACGCGGACGGCGAGTGGGCGGAGCGGGTCGCGGCCTGGGAGGACGCCCGGATCCGCAAGGTGGTCCGGCGGGCCCGGGGCGGGGAGTGGCGCCGGGCGAGTGAGCTGCCGGGGATCACGGTCGACGGCCGGGAGGCGGAGGTGCGGGTGTTCCCGCCGGTTCCGCTGGACGGCTGGCCGAAGGAGCTCGCCAAGCTCCAGGTGTCCGGGACGGACCTGGAGGACACGGCCGAGCCCGGCGCGCCCGAGCCGGGTGTCCCCGTGCTGTGGCTCAACCCGGAGCTGGAGATGACCGCCGGCAAGACCATGGCGCAGACCGGCCACGCCGCCCAGCTCGCCTGGTGGCGGCTGGACGAGGCGCAGCGCAAGGAGTGGGCCGAGGCCGGTTTCGCCCTCGCCGTCCGGACCGCCACCCCGCAGCTGTGGGAGGAGCTGGTGGCCAGTGGTCTGCCGGTGGTCCGTGACGCGGGCTTCACGGAGATCGCCCCCGGGCCGACCGTTGCGGTGGAAGGCGGCGAGCGCTACTGCCCGCTTCCGCGCCTGCGACACCCGTAGCCGCACCACGCCGGCCGGCGACCGCCCTCACCGAATCCTCAGGTTCGTTCGGGAAGTCTCCAGGTCTGTCGTGGAGTTGGGAGAGCGCAGGTACCGGAACGTCGAGTGCCTGAACTGGGAGAATGCGGACATGACACCGAACGATGCGGCGGCTGTGCTCGTGCAAGCCGTCGAGGTGGCCCGTACGGTCACCTGTCCCGAGGAGTACCAGGCGGTCTGGGCGCTCCTGGAGCCGCTCGCCGCGGATGCCGCGCTGTCGCTGCGGCTCGGTACCGGACTGCTCGGTTCGGCCGATCCCGCTGCCCGGGCGACGGGCTGCGATCTGCTGGGTCTGGCGAGTGACCGCGACGAATCGGTTCGGGGGGACGCGGCGAGCGCCATGGTGTCGCTCGCCGCGGGCGAGAGCGACGACGACGTGCAGTGGTCCATCGCCCGTGCCCTCGGTGCCACCCAGGACGAGCGGGCGCTGCCGGTCCTGGTGTCGTTGTCGGAGCACGACGATCCCGACGTGCGGTTCCAGGTCGCCTCGTCGCTGCCGTCGGTGGTGACCCCGTCTCCGGAGGATCCCGGCATCCCGGTCCTCATCCGGTTGACCGGGGATCCTGACCCGGACGTCCGGAACTGGGCGACGTTCGGGCTGGGCTTCCTCGTCGATGTCGACACGCCCGCGGTCAGGGCCGCCCTGTGGGAGCGGCTCGGCGACGACTGCCGCGATGCCCGCGAGGAGGGCATCCGAGGACTGGCCAGGCGCCATGACGAACGAGCCGTCGGGCCGCTGGCGGAGCTCCTGGACGACGACGAGGGCGCCGACCTTCACACCTTCGAGGCGGCGGCGGTCCTGGGCGCCCGGGAGCTGCTGCCGCACCTGGAGAACTACGATCCGCAGAGTCCCTGGGTCGCCGAGGCGCTGACGGCCTGCGACCCGGTCCTGCGCGCCCGCCAGGACGAGGCCGCCTGGGAGCTGCTCGGCACCGTCCAGCAGCGGCTGCCGGAGGCGAAGGTCTCCCTGTGCGCGCCCCGCTTCGACGCCGGCCTCACCTTGGACCTGGCCACCGCCGGAGATGCCTTCAGCTGGTCCGTCGGTGCCCTGCTGGAACGGAGCGGCGGCGATCCGGGGCGGGCCGCCGCCCTGGTGGTCGCCGATGCGACGTCGGACCGATCGGACCGATCGGACACAGCGGACCGAGCGGACCGAGCGGACCGAGCGGACTGAGCGGACCGCGTGGACCGCGCGATGAAGCCGGTGGGGTGTCTCGGCCGAGACACCCCACCGGCTTCCGGCTTCTACCGGACGCGACTGTCCGTCAGCGGGCGGCTCACAGCACGACCGCACAGACGGGCAGGGCGGGGCCGCACGCGGGAGAGGCGGCCTTGCCGAGCCACCAGAGGAGGCCTCCGCCGGCGAAGGCCGCTCCCCAGCCCAGCCCCGAGCCGCCCCGGATGTTCAGCGGCGGGTGCATCTGGGCCCTGGCGCTCTTGGGCTTCTTCTGGTTGCCGCTGAGGCTGCTGTGCTTCAGCCTCCGCGACTTCAGCTCCGTCTGGATCTTCCGCTTCTGCTCGCCGGTGGCGGTCTTCTCCATCGCCTTCAGCTCGTCGTCGCCCACGCCCAGGAATTCGGAGCTCGACTTGTTCTGCTTGCCGCCCTTCGCCCGTCCGTCGAAGTCGAAGTCGTTCAGCGGATCCTGGTCGACGTAGTCGTAGGCAGTCGCGCTGCCGCCGCGCACCGGGTCGACGGAGAGGAAACGGCCGAGGGCCGGGCTGTAGAGGCGGACGCCCATGAGGAGGTCGCCGGTGGGCGTCTCGGTGGAGCGCAGCCTGCTGCCGAGCCAGTTGTAGCGCGCGGTGGAGGTGCCGGTGAGCGGGTTGCCGAACTCGTCGGCGGCCATCACCGTGACGGCTGCGTTGGGGTTGTTGGTGGGGAGGGTCATGGTGACGTCGCCGTGCAGGTTGGTGAGTTGCAGGGTGACGTCGCCGGTGGCGGAGCTGTAGACGGTGCCGAGCTCTCCGCGGAGGTCGGCGATGTTGCGGGTGTAGGCGTTGGTGGTGGTGTTCTCGACGGTCCAGGACGGCGAGTCGCCGGGGCCGTTGTAGTGGTTGACCCGGGATGCGGTCTGGTTCCAGGCGCCGCCGGAGTTGGTCTCCGTGGTGTGGGCGCGGAAGCGCCCGGCCGGGTCGAGTTGCCAGGTGGTGCGGGTGGTGCCGGAGGTCTGCTGGTAGGCGAGGTCGTTGGTGTAGTAGGCGGTGGTGGTGCCGCCCGGTTCGTTGGTGGTGCGGCCGAGGGCGTCGTAGCTGTAACCGGTGTCGGTGAGCCGGTCGGCGCTGTCGTAGGAGTGGGTGAGGGTGGTGCCGCCGCCGGTGGGGCAGGCCGGGGTGGAGCCGTTGAGGGTGGTGGTGCCGGTGGCGGTGGTCTGGCTGGTGCGGTTGGTGTTCTTGTCGAAGCCGTAGGTCCGCACGGTGCAGGCCTTGGACTGGCCCTGGATCACCGTCTCGCCGGTGGCGGTGAGGCGACCGCGGGCGTCGTAGCCGTACGTGTCGTTGAGGCCGAGTCCGCCGGAGGTGGACAGGGCGCCGGTGAGCTTCTGTCCGTTGGCGGAGTAGCCGGCCTGGTCGGAGACCAGGACGCTGCCGGTGGCGTTGGTGTAGACGCGCGCGGTGCTCCGGCCGGTCTCGTCCACGGTCTCGGTCAGGGTCACCGAGCCGGGCAGGGCCTGGGTGGCCGGCGTGCCGTCTCCGTCGTAGGTGACGGCGTAGGTGCCGGCGTTGGAGTCGGTCTTGGAGGTGGGAAGGCCCCGGGGGTCCTTGGTGGTGTCGTAGGTGTAGGCGGTGGTGGAGGGCGCCGAGTCGGTGACCTGGGTGGGCCGGTTGAGCGCGTCGTACTGGGTGGTCGAGGTGTTGCCGTCGGCGTCGGCGTAGGTCGTCGGGCGGCCGAGCTGGTCGTAGGCCTGGGTGATCTTCCTACCGTCCGGGGTGGAGGTGGAGGCGAGCAGGCCGGTGGCCGGGTCGTAGCCGGTGGTGCTCGTCTGCACCGCCTGGCCGACACCGCCGGAGACCGCGGCCTGGGTCCTGCGGCCCGCCGCGTCGAAGGTGCTGGTGGTGGTGCGGGTGGTGTTGTTGGCGGTCTCCGTCAGGGTCGCGGCGGCGCCGTAGAGGTTGTAGGTGGTCGTGGCGGTGACCAGCTGGGTGGGGTTGGTGCCACCGCCGGTGGCCGCCGCCGCGGGTGCGGTTCGGCAGACCAGGTCGGCCCACTCCGGGTGGCCGCCGCACGGGGCGGCGCCGGTGGCGGTGTAGTAGACGGTGGTGGTGGTGCCGGCGTCCGCCCCGGTGGAGGCGGGCTGGGAGCTGGAGGTGACCTCGCCCATGGCGTTGTACGTGGTCGCCGTGGTGAGCGCCAGCCCGGCCGGGTCGACCACGGTCCTGACCTGCTTGCCGAGCGCCCAGTCGTAGGCGGCCTGGGTGGTGCGGGTGTCCGCGTCGCCGGGGTAGCCGCTCACCGCGGCCCCGGTCACCGTGCTGGTGACCAGGTTGGCGGCCTTGGCGGAGCCGTCGGTGGGGCGGCCCTCGTCGAAGGTGTTCTGGGTGTGGTTGCGGGCGTTGACCACGGTGCCCGCGTTCAGCGCGGCCGAGGTGCCGGACGCGGCGAGGGCCCGCTCCAGGGTGACCTTGTGCAGGGGCCCGTAGGTGTCGGTACGGCGCAGACCGGTGGTGTCGTACACGTGCTGGGTCGACAGCAGGACGGACCGCTGGGCGGTGGTCATGCCGGCCACGCCGAGGGCGTTCAACTCGGCGTTGCCGGCGTCCGCGAGGGCGAGTTCGCGGTTGGCCGCGGTCAGTGTGCGGACCGTGTTGCCGTACGAGTCGTACTCGGTGGTGGTGATGTGCGCGCCGGGCACCGCCGTGTCGACCTGCCGCCCCGTCACGTCGAGGTAGTGGACGGAGGCACGGCCGTACGAGGCCGAGGTCAGGCTCCCCGTCCCCGTGTTGCCGGCGGGGACCTGGTCGGCCGGGAAGACGGCGGTCGCGTCGGTGGGCACGTCGGTCTGGCCCCACGCGGCGACGTCGGTCGTCCCCATGGCGTACGGCCCGGCGGCGGCAGTGGTGAGCGGGACGCCGTAGACCACCGTGGTGGTCGCGGTGCCGTTGGTCTGCGCGGCCGAGCCCGGGGTGAGGGTCGGGCGGGAGGCGTTCAGCAGCCGTCCGGCGTTGGTGTCGCCGTCGGTGCCCGCGGTTCCGTAGGCGAGGTTCCAGGCCAGCTGGCCGGGCGGGGTGACGGTGGTGACCCGGCCGGCCGCGTCGTAGCCGTAGGACGTGACCAGGTTCGGGGTGATCCTGGGGTCCCACACCGTGCGGAGCAGGCCGTTGGTGTCGTAGCTGTACTGGGCGACGACGGTGGCGGTCTCGGTGCCGGTGGCCGGGTCCGTCGCCCACAGGGTGACCTTCGCGACCTGCCCGGCGTAGTCGCCGAACAGGGCGGGGGTCGCGGTGGTGGCAGTGGCGTAGCCGAGTTCGAGGACGCGGCAGCCCACCGCCGGGGTGGCGGGGCTCAGGCACGACGCGGTCGGATCGCCGACCGCCGAGGTCGGTGCCGCCATCCGGACCGGCCGGACGGAGGTGGTCGAGCCGGTGGCCACGGTGTCGAACCGGTACCGGATGGTGTTTCCGGACCCGGACGGAGTGGTCGAGGCGACCGTCCAGACTCCCGCGGTGGCACCGGACTTGGCGAACACCGTGACGGTTCCGCCGGTGTCGGTCAGCGTGTACTGGTCGGCCGCGGCGTCGTAGGACAGGGCGAGCGCCTTGGCGCCCGGCTCGGGCGACCAGGTGGCGTCGGGGTTCTTGGTGAACGCGACCTCGGCGGCGTCGGAGCGCACCAACTGGACGGCGGTCGCCGTGACCGGCCGGATCTGCAGATAGTCGGTCGCGGCCTGCTCGGACACCCCGCCGATCGACCACTGCGGGCCGAACGGCGCGACCTGTCCGGAGGCCGCGCCACCGGACGGGTTGCGCGAGGAGGCGGTGCGGGTCACGATCAGGCCGAACTCGGAGGTGTCGGTGACCGGGAGCTGGTAGTCGCCGGTGGAGAGGTTGAGCGTCCCCGGGCCGACGGGCGCGGTGGCCGCACCGGAGGACCTGCGGTCCAGGGTGGCGGTGACGGCCGAGGAGTCGTACGGCGCGCTCGCGGTGGTGAACTCGCCGCGGATCTGGACCGCTCCGTCGTCGGTCAGGGTCGAGGCGGCGTCCCAGACCAGCGCGGGCGAGGCGCCGCCGGTCATGGTCACCGGCCAGGCCGCCAGCGCCGTGCCGCCGTTGGTGACGTGCGCGACCGGGATGTCCGCCCAGGCGTCCGCGCCGGCGCGCCTGAACTGGAACTTCACCGCGGTCGAGCTCGACGGTCCGGCCGCGGCCAGGGTGAACCGGCGCGAGCTGCGGTCGCCGAGCCTCGGCGAGGTGACCGAGCCGCCACCGGAGTTGAAGGTGTAACCGACCGGGTCGGAGAGGCTCCCCGCGAGGTTCTGCGTGAAGGCGGTCAGGGTGTGCGGGCCGTCGGTCGCCGGCGTGACCGGCACCGCCACCGGCGAACCGGTGGTCGGCACGGTGGTCTGGGTGCCGGAGTCGAGCTGCCAGACGATGCCGGCCGTGCCGGTGCCGGACGGCGGGGTGACGGTGATGGTGCCGCTCTGGCCCGCGCCGAGGGCCCAGCCACCGGACGGGTAGTCCGTGGAGGCGAGGGCCGGGGAGGCGGGCTTGGCGGTGCTGACGGTGAACACCAGGCCGTTCGGGACGGTCTGGCGTGACCACAGGGTGCCGTTGTAGCCCCAGGGCCAGGCGGTGTAGGTGTGGCCGTCCTGGAGCTTTCCGGCCGGGACGGTGGCGGCGGAGATGCCGCCGGAGGCGGTCCAGGAGCCGTTCAGGTTGGCGATGACCTGGGTGTTGCCGCCGCCGGTCGTGTCGAAGACGTTCCACTGCGCCATCACGTTGCCGCCGTCGGCGTTGGTGACGGTCGCCTGGAGCTGCGGGGTGGCCGTGTTGGTGAAGAGCGTCGTGGTCGCGCCCGACACCGCGGCGACGCCGGGTGCGACCGTGGGAACGGAGGACATCGGGTACGCGGTGTACGTCACGCTCAGCACCGGCACATTGGCGGCCGCGTTGGGCGAGTTGAACCGCTTCCAGCTGTTGGAGTCGGTCTCGTCCGTGGCCCGCAGCCCGATGTTGGCGTAGGAGTAGCCGTTGTCGCCCGCGGCCTGGAGGAACGCGGACGGGTCGATGGACACCCAGCCCGCCGGGATCGAGCCGCCGCAGTTGGCCGGGTAGCCGGCCGTCTGCGTGGTCGCCGCGTACTTGGTGTTCCAGGTCGGCTGGTTGGACCAGACGGTGGTGTTGTCGGCCGGCTGGGTCTGCCACAGCTCCCAGGAGCTCTGGGTGCAGTTGGCGGACCAGTACTCCCAGAGCTTCAGCGAGGCCGACTGGATCCTGGTGTTGTACAGCTTCTGCACCGGGAACTGCAGGTACGAGCGCGCCACGTCGCCGCCGCCGTTGTACGTGCCGACCTTCAGGTCGGTGCTCGCGTACTGCGGCGTGCCGAGGCTGGTCTGCGCGAAGGTGCTGAACACCGGCGCCAGGCTGGTGGACGGATCCACCGTGACCGGGTACTTCGTGGCCGGGTCGGCCAGGAAGCTCTCGTCCGGTGTCAGGGTCAGCAGCACGGTGTCCCCGGACTGCGAGACCTCCATCGACACCGGCGCCTGGTGCGGGTGCTCCAGCGACTTCGCGTCGACCGTCGCGTCCCACATCAGCGGCGCCGGAATCGAGGCGGCCGCCTTGCCGGCGGCGTCCTTCAACACCACCGACCCGTCCTTGGTCCGCTCCGCGACCAACCCCTTGGCGGAGACCGGGACCGTCACCTGATAGCCCGCCGAGGGGCGCGACTTGAGGACCACGTTCTCCTCGAAGCCGTTCCGCGTCGCCTGCACGGTCACATCCGTGCCCGGGCTGACGTCCGCATACGTCGCGGTGTCCCCCTCCAGCGACGGCTTCGGCAGCTCACCGCGCCAGCCCACCGCGACCTGCTGCGCGCCCTCGCCCTCGGCCGCCAGCGTCACGTCCTTGCCGCCGCCGGCCAGCTTCAGGCCTTCGGCGTGCCCCTTGGGCGCCACCGTCCCGTCCGGGCCGGCCCGGAGGGTGGTGTCCACCTCGACCCACTGGCCGTCCCGCTTGAACCGGAACGGCACCGCATAGGAGTCCGTGGTCAGCGAACCGTCCGGATTCACCCACGTCTTGGTCTGCTCGGTGGCCTCACCGAGCACCTCCACCTGGACGTTGCGCAACCGCGCCGTCGCGATCGCCGACGCGAGGTCAGGAGCCGACAACGGACCGGTCGGCTTGGCCGCCGAACCGACCGCCGAACCGGCCGTCTGCCGTGGCGCGGTCGCCACGGCCTGTCCGGTGGACACCACCACGACGGCCGCCTCGGCCGCCAGAACCAGCGCCAGGGCGGCGGACAAACGCCGCATCCTCCCGGGCGGCGCCCCTCCCGAGGACGCACCCGGCCCCCTACTGCTTGCAGGCCACATCTACCCGTTCTCCTCTGTCCGTTGAACACGGGCCGGCGGCAGCCGGCCGAGGCGGTACGGGGCGTCATCACCGTTTTCGGTCCGGGCGGACCCCTCACGGTGAGGGCTCCGTCCCACGCGGGCCGGAGTCTGGTGCAGAGGATCTGAGGATTCGATGAGCTGTTCGGGCGCGAATAACTGACGGCGGGGCAGCCGGGCGCTGGATTCCGGCACGCCGCGGTGCGGTGCGGTGAGGGGGGGGCGACTGGCAGATGACAGCAAACAGCGAACAGCAAACAGATGACAGATTTCAACATCTGTTATCTGTTCGCTGTCGTCTGTTATCTGTCATCTGTCGTCGGAATCCTGAACTCTCGTCCCCGTCGGGCCGGCGCCCTCCGCGAGCCGCTTGATGGTGCGCAGGCGGTGGTCCCAGGCGTCGGCCAGGCCGGCCATCCAGCGGGCGGTGGCGGCGAGGACCGGGGGTGCGGGCTCGTACCGGACCTCGCGGCCGATGCGGTGGGCGGTGACGAGCCCCGCCTGGTCGAGGACGGCGAGGTGCTTCACCACCGCCTGCCGGGTGATCGGGAGTTCGGCGGCCAGCGTGGTGGCGGTGGCGGCACCCCGGGAGGCCAGGGCGTCGAGGATGCGGCGCCGGGTCGGGTCGGCGAGCGCCGCCAGGACGGCAGCGCCCGACTCCTCCTCCTGCCCGTCGTCGGCCGCGCCCACGCCGGGCCCGGTCGTCATACCGGCAACTTCTCGGCGGCCGCGGCGAGTTCGGGGAGCTTGCGGTCCCAGCCGGCGCCGTTCTGGCGGTGGCGGTCCCGGACGTCCCCGGTGGGCATGGCCAGGGTGGCGAACCCGCTCTCGACCATCCGCAGGCGGGTGCCGCCGAGGACCGGCGCCAGGGTGAACTCGACCAGGGTGGAGTTGCCTTCGCCCGGTTCCTCCCCGGCCGGGCCCTGGGACCAGCGGTAGGAGAAGACGTCCGGCCGTTCGACCCGCTCGATGCGGGCGGGCAGGGTGCCGTGCACCCCGTGGTCGAAGACAATCCGCCCGCCCGGTCGCAGGTCGAGTTCGACGGGTGTCCCGTTGCCGAACCAGGCGCCCAGGAATTCGGCCTGGGTGAGGATCTCCCAGACCCGCTCGCGCGGTGCGGCGATGACGATCTCACGTTCGATGCTGTCGGCGACCATGCCGTGAACCTCCTCGATTCGCTACCTCAGGGTTGCACGTCCGGCCAATGATGTGCAACCCATTGGTTGCTATCCGCCGGAGGCCTCGCGCCGGCGCAGCGCCCGCAGTCCGCCGTAGGCGGCCGCGCCCGCCCAGAGCGCCATGATCAACAGCCCGGTCCAGTGCCCGTAGTGGATGCCCGGTTCGGCCTGGGTGCGGGTGGCGTAGAGGCCGGCGCGGTCGGGGAGGAACTGGCCGACCTCGCGCACGCCGGGGATCGCCGCGAGCCAGGTGGTGCCGAGGAACAGCATCGGGGCCAGCAGGCCGAGCGCGGCGCTGAAGTTGCCCAGCATCGCGGTCAGTCCGACGCAGAGCACCACCAGCAGCGGGTGGTACAGCACGCCGGCCAGGAAGCTGCGGGTCAGGCCCGGGGTCGAGAGGTCCAGGCCGACCGTGGTGGCGACGGCGAGGAAGGAGCCCGCCGTCGAGGCGATCCCCAGCAGCAGCCCGATGCCCGCGCCGAGCGCGAGCTTGGCGCCGTACAACCGCCCGCGCCGGGGGACGGCGGTGAGCGAGACGTCGATCATGCGGGTGTTGAACTCCTGCCCGATCAGCAGGATCCCGAGGCAGGCCACGGCCACGTGGCCGAACAGCAGCCCGTAGAAGATCCCGCCGGCCGGGTCCTCGTTGAGGGAGTGGTCCTTCACGCCGTAGGCGGCGTTGACGGCCGCCGTGATGCCGATCGTCAGCAGCAGGGCGACCAGCGGGGCCGCCCACTGTGAGGGCAGGGTGGTGAACTTGATCCGTTCGGCGCGTACGGCCCCGGACAGGCTGGTGGTCATCTCCGGTACTCCCGTTCTCTCGTGGTCAGTTGGCGCTCAGGGGGGCGCTCATGCGGCGGTCGTCTGCGTGCGGTACTCCACGCTGTCGGCGGTCATCCGCATGAACGCCTCCTCCAGCGAGTCCTGTTGGGCCGCGATCTCGTACAGCACCACACCGTGCGCGGCGGCGAGCGCGGCGATCCGCTCGGGTTCGGCACCGGTCACCTCCCAGGCGCCGTCGCCCACCGGGGTGGCGGTGAGTCCGTGACCGCCGCCACCGATGCCGTCGTCGCTACCGCTGTCGCTACCGTTGTCGCCACCGCCGCCGAGCAGGGCGGACAGCTTGTCCGGATCCACGGCGCGCACCCGGATCCGGCTGCGGCCGTGCCGGTCGATGAACGTGGTGGTGGCCGTGTCCGCCAGCAGTCGGCCGCGGCCGATCACCACCAAGTGGTCGGCGGTGAGCGCCATTTCGGTCATCAGGTGGGAGGAGACCAGGACCGCCCTGCCCTCGGCGGCCAGGCCGCGCAGCAGTGTGCGGATCCAGCGGATGCCCTCCGGGTCGAGTCCGTTGACCGGCTCGTCCAGCAGCAGGACCGGCGGGTCGCCGAGCAACGCGGCGGCCACGCCCAGGCGTTGGCGCATCCCGAGGGAGAAACCGCGGATCCGCCGCCCGGCCGCCTCGGTCAGTCCGACCTGGTCGAGGACCTCGTCCACCCGGCGCTCCGGGAGACCGTTGCTCGCGGCGAGCCAGCGCAGGTGCCCCTGGGCCGTCCGGCCGCCGTGCAGGGCGTGGGCGTCCAGCAGGGCGCCCACCTGCCGTAGCGGGGTGGCGAGTTGGGCGTACCGGCGGCCGTGGACGAGGGCGTGGCCGGCGGTGGGTCGGTCGAGGCCGAGGACCAGACGCATGGTGGTGCTCTTGCCGGCGCCGTTCGGGCCGAGGAAGCCGGTCACCACGCCGGGCCGGACCTGGAAGGTCAGGTCGTCGACGACCCGCTTGCCGGCGTACTCCTTGGTGAGGCCCTGGATCTCGATCACGGCCGGTTCTCCTCTCGGTGCTGCGGTGCCGCAGTTCTGGCTGCTGTGGTGCCGGTGGGTGACCGGTGGCTCCATTCGACCGGTTCGGGGCGGTGCGGCGGATCCCGCTGCGGCGGGGCGCCGCCTCCCTCCCGGGAGGGAGATCGCGGGGGACCGGGGAGGGGCCTGCGGCAGGTCGTTGACCTGGCAGGATGGCGGGATGCCCAGGATCCTCGCGCCGCTGCTGAACGGCGCCACGTACGCGCGGTGGCTGCACCTGCTGGTCGGGTGGATCTTCGCCGGAGTCGTCCTGATGGTCTATCCCGGGACGTATCGCAAGAGCCTGGCCGAGATCGTGACGGCGAGCGTCGCGCTGGACACCGTCCTGCTCGCGTTGGTCGCCCTGGTCCCCGCGGTGCGGCGCGCCGAGGGGGTCCAGGCGCGGCTGCTGCTGGTGCCCGACTGCGAGGAGGACATCGCCGTCGAGCCGTCCCGGGGCTGGGCCGACCGGTGGCGCACCGCGCTCTGGCTGATCGGCCGGGTCGCACTCGGTTCGGCGGCCGGGTTCGCCACGTTCTTCAGCCTCAGCGGCTGCTACGACCTGCTGGCCGGACCGAAGCCGCTCCTGCGCGACCTCGACGTCCCGTGGCCGGACCTCCCGCTCTGGTACCTCCCGCTCGCCGTGCCGCTGATGCTCGGCTACGGCTGGCTGATGGTGGGCGCCGGGAGGCTCCAACTCGCCATGGCTGTACGGCTGCTGGGACCGTCGCCGGCCGAGCGACTGGCGGAGGCCGAGCTGCGGGCCGAACGCCTGCTGGAACGCAACCGGTTGGCCCGCGAACTGCACGACTCCATCGGCCACGCACTGACCGTGACGGTCCTTCAGGCTGGCGCCGCGCGGGAGGTCGGGGATCCGGCGTTCGCGGCCAAGGCACTCGAAGTCATCGAGGAGACCGGGCGGCAGGCCATGGAGGACCTGGAGCGCACCCTCGTCCTGCTCCGCGAGACCCCCGAGGCGACCGTCACCGAACACCCCGGGATCGACCAGCTGCCCGCCCTGTTCGACACCGCGCGGGCGGCCGGCAGCCCGGTCGAGGCGACGATCGACCTGGCGGGCGCGCGGCTGCCCGGGGTGCTGTCGCGCGAGTCGTACCGGATCGTCCAGGAGGGCGTCACCAACGCGCTCAAGTACGCGCGGGGGGAGCAGGTGGGCGTTCGGATCGTCGTCCGGGACGGGCAGTTGGAGCTGCGCTGCGTCAACCGGACGCCGTTGGGTGGTGCCGGCGGTGGCGGGGTGCGCAAGGGGGGCAAGGGGCTGCGGGGCATCCGGGAACGGGCGGCGCTGCTCGGCGGGGAGGCGACGGCCGGGCCCGCGCCGGGCGAAGGCCGGGACGGCGGTCGGGACGGGAGCCGGGCCGGCGAGTGGGTGCTGGCCGTCCGGCTGCCCCTACGCTTGGGAGCGTGACAATGGATCTTGGGGTGGGGATCGCGGCGGTGCGGCCGTGACCGATGTGCTGCTCGCCGACGACGAGGAACTGGTCCGGGCCGGCCTGCGGGCCGTGCTGGAGGCGCAGGGGGACCTGCGGGTGGTCGGCGAGGCCGCCGACGGCGCCGACGCGGTGGCGCTGGCCCGCGCGCTGCGCCCGGACGTCGTGCTGATGGACGTCCGGATGCCGGTGATGGACGGGCTGGCCGCGACCCGGGAACTGCTGCGGCCGGGCGCGCCGGGGGAGAGGACGCCGAAGATCCTCGTCGTCACCACCTTCGAGAACGACGACTACGTCTACCAGGCGCTGCGCGCGGGGGCCGACGGCTTCCTGCTGAAACGTTCCCGCCCGGCCGAGATCGCGCACGCCGTCCGGCTGGTGGCTGCGGGCGAGTCGCTGCTGTTCCCGGCCGCGATCCGCCGCCTGGCAGCCGGTCAGGGCAACCGGACGGCGCGCGCGGCCATGGCCCGGGCGGCGCTGACCGAGCGCGAGGCGGAGGTACTGCGGCTGGTCGCCCGTGGGCTGAGCAACGGGGAGATCGCCGAGCAGCTGTTCCTCGGCGTGCAGACGGTGAAGACCCATGTCAGCAGCGTGCTGGCGAAGCTCGGCGCGCGGGACCGCACCCAGGCGGTGATCGCCGCCTACGAGTCCGGCTTCGTCGAGCCCTCGGAGTAGCGGGTGGGCGGCCCGTCGGCTGGGGCCGTCGGTGTGGCCGGCCGGTTGGGGGCCGCTGGTTGGGCCCCGTCGGTTGAGGTTCGTCGGTTGAGGTTCGTCGGAGTGGTCGGCCGGTTGGCGGCGCGGCCGGGTGCGGGGCGGTGGGTCAGGCCGGGTAGGCGTGCGTCTGGGTGGCCTTGACCGAGGCCCAGACGGCCGCCCCCGGGGCCAGGTCCAGCTCCGCGACGGCGGGCGGGGTGAGGTCGGCGGCCATCGGAAGGTCGCCGCTGAGGTCGACCCGGACCTGGTCGCCGTGCAGGTCCAGACCGCTGACCTTGACCTGCCACACGTTGCGCGCGCTGGACTCCGGCCGCTCCCGGTGCAGGGTCACCGCGGACGGCGGGAAGGCGACGAAGGCCGGGCCGGACAGGTCCTCGGTGGTGGCCAGCACCGTGCCGTCCGCGAGCGTGACCTGGTGGCCGTCCGCCTCGCCCTGGTACAGGTTCAGCCCGACCAGACGGGCGATGTAGTCGGTGCGCGGACGCCGGGCGATCTCGGCCGGGCTACCGGCCTGCACCTCGCGTCCCTCCTCGATCACCACCAGCCGGTCGGCGAGCACCATCGCGTCCAGCGGGTCGTGCGTCACCAGCACCGCCACGGCCTCGAACTCGGCCAGGTGGCGCCGCAGTTGCGACCGTACGTCGAGCCGCGTCCGGGCATCCAGGGCCGCCAGCGGCTCGTCCAGCAGCAGCAGGCGGGGGCGGACGGCCAACGCCCGGGCGAGCGCCACCCGCTGCGCCTGGCCGCCGGAGAGGCTGCCGGGGCGGGCCGAGGCGTGGTCGGCCAGGCCCATCCGGTCCAGCCAGGCGGCCGCCTCGGCGCGGGCCGCGCGCTTGGGGCGGCCCTGGCAGCGCGGGCCGAAGGCGACGTTGTCGAGCGCGCTCAGGTGCGGGAAGAGCAGGTAGTCCTGGAAGACCACGCCGACGGGCCGCTCCTCGGCGGGGGTGTGCAGGCGCTGCGCGGGGTCCTCGACGAGGCGGCCGTCCAGGCGCAGGTGACCGCCGGTGAGGGGGAGCAGCCCGGCGAGGGCGCGCAGGGCGGTGGACTTGCCGGCGCCGTTCGGGCCGAGTAGCGCGATCACCTCGCCGGGGGCGGCGGTGAGGGCGAGGTCGAGCGTGAACGCGGCGCGGTCCACCCGGAGCCGGGCGTCGAGGGCGGGGGCGGGGGCGGTGCTCATGCGGTCGGCGTCCCTCGGCTCGGCGTACAGGATCTCGGCGTCCCTCGGCTCGGCATCCGGGGGATCGGCGCGCAGTGGGCCGATACGGCGGTGGCGGAGGGGGCGGTGGCCGATGTGGCGGGGGCGGAGGGGGCGACGGGCGTCACGGCGTCGACATCCAGCGCTCGCGCAGGCCGACCAGGACCGCGACCGAAACCACCAGCAGGACCAGCGACAGCGCGATCGCCGCCTGCGGATCGGACTCCATGGCGAGGTAGACCGCCAGCGGCATGGTCTGGGTGCGCCCAGGGAAGTTGCCCGCGAAGGTGATGGTCGCGCCGAACTCGCCGAGTGCCCGCGCCCACGCCAGCACGGCCCCGGCGGCGATCCCCGGGGCGATCAGCGGCAGGGTCACCCGGCGGAACGCGGTCAGCCGCGAGGCGCCCAGGGTCGCGGCCGCCTCCTCGTAGCGGGGATCGGCGGCCCGCAGCGCCCCCTCGACGCTGATCACCAGGAACGGCATCGCCACGAACGCCTCGGCGATCACGACCCCGGTGGTGGTGAACGGCAGCGTGATGCCGAAGGTCGAGTCCAGCCAGCTGCCGACGATGCCGCGCCGCCCGAGCACCAGCAGCAGCGCGACACCGCCGACCACCGGCGGCAGCACCAGCGGCAGGGTGACCAGTGCCCGGATCACCCGTCGGCCCGGCAGCTCGGTGCGGGCGAGCAGCCAGGCCAGCGGCACCCCGAGGACCAGCGACACCGCCGTGGCCGCGGTCGCGCAGATCAGCGACAGGCGCAGCGCCTCCCACACGGCGGGGCTGGTGAGCTCGTCCGACAGGGCGCTCCACGGCGCGCGGACCAGCAACCCGACCAGCGGGAGCACCAGGAACGCCAGCCCGAGCAGCGCCGGGAGCAGCAGCGTGACCGGAACCCGCTGCGTACGCCGCCGCCGGCGCGGCAGGACGATCGTCCCCCCTCCTGCCGCGCCGGTCGGACGGCCGCCCCCCTGACCGGCACCCGGCTGGTCGCCGGGGCCGGGGTCCGGGCCGGTGGTGCGGTTCCTCACGGGGCCTGGAAGCCCGCCGTGGTGAGCACCTGCTTGGCCTCGGCCGACTGGACGTAGGCGACGAAGGCGGCGGCGCCGTCCTTGTTCGGGGCCTTGGCCAGCGCGGCGATCGGGTAGTCGTTCACGGCCTTGTCGGCCTCGGGGAAGTCCACGCCGTCGATCTTCGCAGCATCGGCCTTCACATCGGTCTTGTACACCAGGGCGGCGTCGACCTCACCGAGCTCCACCTTGGTGAGCGCGCCCTTGACGTCCTGCTCCAGGGTGACCGGGGTGAGGTTGACGTTGGCGGCCTTGAGCGCGGTCTGCGCGGCGGCGCCGCACGGCACCTCCTTCGCGCAGAGCGCGACCTTCACGCCGGAGCCGGCCAGGTCGGCCAGGCCCGCGATGTGCTTGGGGTTGCCCTTGGGCACGGCGACGGTGAGCGTGTTCTTGACGAAGGTCTTCGGCTCGCCGCTCGCGCCGCCCGCGTCGGTGACGGTCTTCATGGTGGCGGGGCTGGCGGCGGCGAACACGTCGGCCGGGGCGCCCGAGTTGATGCTGGAGGCGAGGGCGGAGCTGCCGCCGAAGTTGAACTTGACCTTGGCGCCCGGGTTGGCGGCCTCGAACTTCTTGCCGAGCTCGGTGAAGCTCTCCTTGAGCGAGGCGGCGGCGAACACGGTGATGTCGCCGGTGGCCTTCGGGGCGCTGCTGTCGGTCGCGCCGCCGGCGGCGGGGGCGCTGGAACCGGCGGCACCGGCGGTGGCCGGGGCGGAGGACCCGGACGAGGAACTGCCGCCGTCGCTGCCGCACGCGGTGGCCCCGAGGCTGAGGACGAGGGCCGCGGCGGCGGCGACGGCGAGTCTGCGGGTGGTGGTCTTCGTGCGGGTGCTCATCTTGCTTCCCTCCATGGCACGCGCCGGAAGGGGCGCGGAGACGAGACCGCAGGTGCGGCCGTTGAGGTGATCATAGTGCCGCAAATGCGAGCGATAAATCCGCTGTCGCATTGCACAGTCGAGGCGCGACGGGAGTGGCTACCCGGCTGTGGGAAGGCGCAAACGGGCCCGTTCGCGCCAGCGGTGGCGGTCCGGTTGGGAGCGGCCCGGCGGGCGCGCGGTCTTGGGGGCGGGCGCGTGGGGCGAGTGGGCGGCGCGTGGAAATTGCGTCGCGCCGCAGCTGCCGGACGGGCCACAGTGGGGGCCTGCCGAACGCGTGACAACACCGGCCGAACGGCCGCACCGAGGGGGGAGTCCGTCCATGTCCACACTGCGCGTCACCGCCGAGAAGCTGATCATCCTGGAGCACCCCAACGCCGACGCGCTGGAGCTCGCACAGGTCGGCCTCTACCGGGCGGTGGTCGCCAAGGGCGTGTACCGGACCGGCGACCACGCCGTCTACATCCCCGAACAGTCCGTCCTCCCGGAGGGCCTGATCGCGGAGCTCGGCCTGACCGGCAAGCTCGCCGGCAGCGCGGCGAACCGGGTCCGGGCCGTCCGGCTGCGCGGCGAACTGTCCCAGGGCATCGTCTGCCGACCCGCCGCACTGGCCGACACCGACCTGGCGACCGCCGCCGAGCAGGGCGCCGACTTCGCCGAGCAGCTCGGCGTCGTCAAGTGGCAGCCGCCGGTGCCGACCTCGATGAGCGGCGAGGTGGTCGCCGCCCCGGACCTGCTGCCCTGGGTCGACATCGAGAACCTCAAGCGCTACCCCGACATCTTCGAGCCCGGCGAGCCGGTCGTGCTCACCGAGAAGCTGCACGGCAGCTGCTGCCTGCTCACCTACACCGTCGCCACCGGCGAGGTGCAGGTGTCCTCCAAGGGGATCGGCGCGCAGGGGCTCGCGCTGGTCGAGGACGAGCGCAACCTCTACTGGCGGGCCGTGCGCGCGCACGGCGTACCGGCGGTGGCGGCCCGGCTGGCCGAGCGGCTCGGCGCCGAACGGGTCGGCATCTTCGGCGAGGTCTTCGGCGCCGGCGTGCAGGACCTGACCTACGGCGCCTCCGGGCGCAGCGACCTGCCCGGCTACGCCGCGTTCGACGTGTCGGCCGTGCTGGACGGGCAGCTGCGCTGGCTGTCCGCCGCCGAACTGCTCGACGGCGAGCTGCCGTTGGTGCCCGAGCTGTGGCGCGGGCCGTTCGACCCGGACACCGTGCTGGCGCTCGCCCAGGGCCGCGAGACCGTCTCCGGACGTGAACTCCACCTGCGCGAAGGCGTGGTGGTCCGGCCGGTGACCGAGCGCTGGAGCACGGTGGTCGGCGGCCGGGCGATCGCCAAGGCGGTCAGCGACGCCTACCTGACCCGCAAGGGCGGCACCGAGTACGAGTAGAACCCGGGTGGTCCGGAGCGGGTGAGGCCCGGGCGGGGACGCCGGGTCGGGGCGGGAGCGCGGAGGAGCGCTCCCACCCCGACGCACACCTTCTGTCCTGACGCATGATCAGTTAGCGTGGATTTCCCGTTGTGCAGAAGGAGGACCGATGAGCACCGGCGTCACCGCACCCGGGCCGGCCGGAAAGCCCCTGGTCGGCTCGTTTCTCGACCTCACCCACCGCCCGTTGCGCACCTTCCTCGCCGCCCGCCGCGACTACGGGGACGTGGTCCGCTTCCACGCCGGACCACCGGGGCTGCGGGCCGAGTTCTACGCGATCTTCTCCCCGGAGGGCGTCCACCAGATCCTGGGCAGCGAGGCCGCCAACTTCCGCAAGGACAACGCCTTCTACGACGAGTTGCGGACCAGCGTCGGCAACGGCCTGCTGACCAGTCAGGACGGCGACTACCAGCGCCAACGCCGGCTGATCCAGCCGCTGTTCACCCGCCGCCGGGTGGACGGCTACGCGGACGCGATCGGCCTGGAGGTGCAGTCGCTCACCGAACGCTGGCGCCGCACGCCGGACGGCGTCGTGGACGCGGCGGACGAGATGTCGCGCTTCGCGCTGCGCACGGTCGCGCGGATCCTGTTCGGCGCCGACGTCGAGGAGGCGGTGGCGGTCGTGCAGCGGAGCTTCCCGGCGCTCGGCGCGTACGTCCAGGACCGCGGCTACGCCCCGATCCGGATACCGCGCCACTGGCCCACCCCGGCCAACCGGCGGGGCGCCGAGGCCCAGCAGGCGCTGTACTCGATCTGCGACCGGATCATCGCCGAGCGGGCGGTGCGCGGTGACGTCGACGCGGACGACCTGCTGGCCCTGCTCGGCCGGGCCCGCGGCGAGGACGGGGAGCGGCTCGACCCGGCCGAACTCCGCGACCAGGTACTGGTGTTCCTGCTCGCAGGGCACGAGACCACGGCCACCTCGCTGGCCTTCGCGCTGCACCTGCTCGCCAAGCACCCCGAGCAGCGGCGGCTGGCCCAGCAGGAGGCGGACTCGGTGCTCGGCGGCCGGGCGCCGACCGCCGCGGACCTGGAGGAACTCCCGTACATCACGCGGGTGTTGAAGGAGGCCATGCGGCTCTACCCGGCGGCCTCGCTGGTCGGGCGGCGGGCGGTCGCCGAAACGGTGATCGACGGGTACACGATTCCGGCCGGCGCGCAGATCGTCATCGCACCCTGGGTCACCCACCGGCACCCCGACCACTGGGACGACCCGGACCGCTTCGATCCCGACCGTTTCCTCCCCGAGCAGGAGAAGGGGCGGCACCGCTACGCCTGGTACCCGTTCGGCGGAGGTCCGCGGGCCTGCATCGGGCAGCACTTCTCGATGCTGGAGGCCGTGCTGGCGCTGGGGGTGCTGCTGCGGGACTTCGACGTGGAGGTGGTGGACCGGCGGGTGGCTCTCGCCCAGGGCATCACGCTCCGTGCGGCCAGCCCGATGCGGATCCGGGTGACGGCGCGTGGGGGCGGCAGCTGACGGCTAGCGGCCGCCAGCTGACAGTCGACAGATAACAGAGTTTGAAATCTGTTATCTGTCGGCTGAAATCTGTTCGCCGTCCGCCTCCCGGCACACGACCGCCCCATTCGAACACACCCCCCGCGCCCTGCGGGCAGCTTTTCACATCTTCGAGTGGCCGATTCAGGCCCCTCGATAGCGTCCCACGCACCCCAGGCCGAGAGCGCACGCGCGGCTGGCATATGACACCGACAGTTTCCATGGACCTGTCAATCGTCGTTGGCCGCCGCCCGGAGTCCGCCCGGTCCGGGGAGCCCGGGCGCATCCCGACCCGCCCCGGGCCCGACCGGTCGACCGGAGGTCCGATGGGCACCCTCAACCACCTGAGTTTCGGCTGGCTGACGCCCGCCCTCTCGTACGCGATGGCCTGCGTCGGCGCCGCCCTCGGACTGCGCTGCACCCTGCGCGGCCTCGCGGCGAGCGGCGCCGCCCGCCGGAACTGGCTGCTCACGGCCGCCGCCGCGATCGGCTCCGGCATCTGGACCATGCACTTCGTCGCGATGTTCGGCTTCACCGTCGACGGCACCGAGCTGCGCTACAACGTGCCGCTGACCGTGCTCAGCCTCGTGGTCGCGGTCGTCGTCACCGGGCTGGGGCTGACCGTGGTCTGCTACGGCCGGCATCGCGGCCTCGCCCTGCTGGCCGGCGGCGTCACCACCGGCCTCGGCGTCGCCGCGATGCACTATCTGGGCATGGCCGCCCTGCGGATGCACGGCGGCCTGCGGTACGACGCCGGCACGGTCGCGCTGTCCGTGCTGATCGCGGTCGGTGCCGCCACCGCCGCGCTCTGGGCCGCCGTCACCATCCGCAACGTGTACGCGGCGGCCGCCGCCTCGCTGGCCATGGGCCTCGCCGTCAGCAGCATGCACTACACCGGCATGGCCGCCGTCCACGTCCACCTGGAACCGGCCCGGACCGGCCTCGGCGGCGCCAGCCCGATGGAGTTCGTCTTCCCGCTCGCCGTCGGCCTGGGCTCGTTCCTCTTCCTCGCCTCCGCCTTCGTCGCGCTCTCCCCGACCGCCCAGGAGCGCGCCAGCTACCGGGAGGCGGGCGAGCTGACCATCGAGGAGTTCCCCACCGAGCCCGCGCGCCCCGAGCCCGGCGACCACGACCGCGCCGCCTGACGCCACCCGGACCACCGAGCCGCCAACTCCCCCCGCCCGAAAGGCTCCTCACCCATGCGAGAAGACCGCGGTACCGCCCCCGGTGCCCGCCGGGGTGCCCACGCCGGGCCGCCCGCCCGTCCACCGCGCCCCGGCCCCCGGCTGCGCGGACTGCGCCCGAGGAGCGTACGGGCCCGGATCGTCGCCCTGCTGATGGTCCCGGTCGTCTCGGTCCTCGCACTGTGGGGGTTCGCCACCGTCACCACCGCCCAGGACGTCTGGGACCTCATCCGGGTGCGCGACGCCCAGCGCACCCTGCTCACCCCCGTCGCCGCCACCGTCAGCGGACTGCAGGCCGAACGGGCCGCTGCCGGAGAGCTGTTGGCCACCCCGGGAGTCACTTCCGGAGCGGCTCCCGGAGCCCCCGGCGCCGCCCGGGAGAGCGCCCTGCGGGAGGCTGCGACCGCCACCGACCGGGCCTTCGTCCCGCTGTTCCCCGACCCGCTCCACCCCGGCCAGGGCTACAACCGGGCCGACGCCCAGGGCCTCGGCCCGGACGCCGCCGCCCGGCTGGACGCCCTCGGGGCCGCGCTCGGCGCGCTGCCCGACCTGCGCGCCCGGGTGCTGGCTCGGGGTGTCGGCTGGCCCGAGGCGTACGCCGCGTACGGGATCGCGGTGGACCGGGCGCTGGCCGTCGTCGGCGCGCTCACCCCCTTGCAGGACCACCGGGCGGGCGCCGACGCCCGGGTGCTGCTGGAGTTCGCCCGCTCCCGCGAACTCCTCGCCCGCGAGGACGCGTTGCTGCGCTCCGCCCAGCTCTCCGGCGCGCTCACCGACGAGCAGCTGCGCGAGTTCGCCGGATCGGCCTTCGCCCGGCGCCAGTTCGAGCAGGGCTTCGCCGCCGACCTGCCCGCCGACGACCGGGCGGCGCTGCTCGCCGTCGTGAACGGCCAGGACCACCGCGACCTGACCGGCTACGAGGACCGGCTGCGGGCGGCCGCCGACGGGCGGGCGGCCGTCGCCGCGGTACCGCCGGACCGGTGGGCCCTCGCCGCCGGGAACGTCGCCCGCGACCTGCGCGCCGTCGAGGACCGCGCCGGACGGATCGCCTCCGAAGCCCAGGACCCGTACGCCCTGGGCCTGTTCACCCCCGCGGGGATCGCCGTGCTGCTCGGCCTCGTCGGGGTGGTCGCCTCGCTGGTGATCTCGGTCCAGATCGGGCGCGGACTGGTCTCCGAGCTGATCGGCCTGCGCAACTCGGCACTTGAGCTCGCCGGTCGCAAACTCCCGGCCACCATCCGCAGGTTGCGGGCCGGCGAGGAGGTCGACATCGAAGCCGAGGCGCCCCGCCCGGTCGAGGGGGCCGATGAGATCGGCCAGGTGCACCGGGCCCTCGGCACCGTCCAACGGGCGGCCGTGACCGCGGCCGTCGAACGGGCCGAGGTGCTGTCCGGGGTGTCCGGGGTGTTCGTCAACCTCGCCCGGCGCAGCCAGGTCCTGGTCCACCGCCAACTCACCCTGCTGGACGCGATGGAGCGCCGCACCGAGGACCCGTCCGAGCTGGCCGACCTGTTCCGGCTCGACCACCTCACCACCCGCATGCGCCGCCACGCCGAAGGCCTGATCATCCTCTCCGGCGCGGCCCCCGGCCGGGCCTGGCGCCGGCCCGTCCCGCTGCTGGACGTGGTGCGCGCGGCCGTGTCCGAGGTCGAGGAGTACGCCCGGATCGAGGTGCACCCGTTGCCGCGCGTCGCCGTCACCGGGCAGGCCGTCGCCGACCTCACCCACCTGGTGGCCGAACTCGTCGAGAACGCCACCGGGTTCTCCCCGCCGCACACCAGGGTGCACATCCGGGGCGAACAGGTCGGCAACGGCTTCGCGCTGGAGATCGAGGACCGCGGCCTCGGCATGGGTCCGGCCGCACTGGCCGCCGCCAACCGTCGGATCGCCGCCGCCGAACAGACCGATCTCTTCGACAGCGACCGGCTCGGCCTGTTCGTGGTCAGCCGGCTCGCCCGCCGCCAGGGCGTCCGGGTCTCGCTGGTGCCCTCCGCGTACGGCGGCACGACCGCTGTCGTCCTGCTGCCCACCGCGCTGCTCGCCGACCGGGCGGGGGCGGCGGCGGGTACGGCGGTCGACCCGGCGGTTGCGGGTCAAGACTACGAGCCCGTACCGGAGTTGGACGTCATGCCGGAGGGCGGGGCGGCCGACGAGGAGGAGCCGGCGGGCCGGGGAACCTCGCTCGCGCCGTCGCGAGCGCCGTGGCCCGAGCCGTGGCCCGAGCCGACGTTCACCCTGGCCGACGGACTGCCGGACGAGGCGCCGGCGGCCGAGGAGGGCTCGGAGTACGGCGGCGAGGAGGACGAGGACGACAGGCTTCCGGCGGCGGGTGGGCCGCCGCCGGAGGGTGGGGCGCTGCTGCCCTTCGGCGTCCGGGGCGGCGACCCCGGCACGCTGCGCCGCACCCCCTTCCGGGCCTCCGGTGCCCGGGTGGGCGGACCGGCTGCGGACGGGGGCCCGGGTGCCGCCTTCCGTCCGCAGCCCGGCCCGCCGCAGTCGACGACGACACGGCCGTACCGCCCGGCCCCGAGGTCGGTCCCGAGGCCCAACCCGGCGTCGGACCTGACGTCGGACCCGGCGTCGGAGCCGACGCCCGGCCCGTCCGTCGTCGGGACACCGGTGCCGTCGTACCCGTCGTACCCGTCGTACCCGTCACACCCGTCGCGCCCGGCGACCGGCCGGCAACCCGGCGGTGACGTCGAGGAGTTGCCGCGCCGGGTCCGGCAGGCGAGCCTGGTGCCGCAGCTGCGGGAGGCCCCGGCCCGTCCGGAGCCCCGCACCCGACGGTCCACGCCCGGCACGGTGCCCGGCGGCGGCCGCAGCCCCGAGGCGGCGCGCGCCGCGATGTCCGCCTTCCAGGCCGGATGGGCACGCGGCGCCCTACCGGACCGGGACCGTCCGGACCCGGCCCTTCCCGACCCGGCCTTCCCGGATCCCGCCCGCCCGGAGACGACCAGGCCGGCCCCGGACGGTCCCGGCCGTCCCGTTGGTCCTGTTGATCCCGCTGGTCCCGGCCGTCCCGCCGGTCCGAACGACGGTCCGAACGACAGTCCGGGCGGGCCGACGGAACGGCGGTTCCACCACCCCCTGTCCCCGCACCGACCCGAAGGAGAGCGCCCGTGATCGGCACCACCCACCGCGCGGGGGAGCTGAACTGGCTCCTCGACGAGCTGGTCCAGCGCGCCCCCGAGGTCCGCTTCGCCGTGATGCTCTCCGCCGACGGCCTGGCCATGGGCACCTCCGCGGGCCTCGAACGCGAGGACGGCGAGCACCTGGCCGCCGTCGCGTCCGGCTTCCACAGCCTCGCGAAGGGCGCGGGCCGACACTTCGGCGCGGGCGAAGTCCGCCAGACCATGGTCGAGTTGGAGGGCGGCTACCTGCTCGTGGCGGCGGCCGGGGAGGGTACCTGCCTGGCCGTCTTCGCCACCGCCCGGGCCGACCTCGGCCTGATCGCGTACGAGATGGCCCGGCTGGTCCGCCGGGTCGGCGAGCACCTGTTCACCCCGCCGCGCGCGGCGGACGGCGGGTGACCGCGGTGTCCGGTCCGCGCAACCCGCTCGCCGCCGCCCACCGGGCCCGCTGGTACGACGACGAGGCCGGCCCGCTGGTGCGCCCGTACGCCATGACCCGGGGGCGGACCCGGCCCGGCGGGCAGCGGTTCGACCTGATCGCCCTGGTGGTCTGCGACCTGCCCGACCCGGCGCTCTCCCCGGACACGCCCGAACCGTCGGCCGGCCCCGAACAGACGCTGATCCTCGGCCTCTGCCGTGGCACGCCGCAGTCCGTGGCCGAACTCGCCGCCGAACTCGACCTGCCAGTGGGCGTCGTGCGCGTCCTGCTCGGCGACCTGCTGGCGGCCGGGCTCATCCGGGTCAGCCGCCCCGTCCCGCCCGCCCTGCTCCCCGACGAGCGCATCCTCCAGGAGGTCATCCATGGGCTCCGCGCACTCTGACCGTCCGTACGACGGTACCCGCATGCGCACCAGCACCGTCACCAGCACCGGCACCAGGACCGGCATCAGGACCGGAACGGCCGTCGATTCGGACGGCACGGTGCTCGCGCTCAAGATCCTGGTGGCGGGCGGCTTCGGGGTCGGCAAGACGACACTGGTCGGCGCGGTCAGCGAGATCCGTCCGCTGCGCACCGAGGAGCGGTTGACCGAGGCCGGGCGGGACGTGGACGACCTCGGCGGCGTGGAGCGCAAGACGACCACCACGGTGGCGATGGACTTCGGGCGGATCACCATCCGCGAGGGCCTGTCCGTCTACCTGTTCGGCACGCCGGGGCAGGACCGCTTCTGGTTCCTGTGGGACGAGTTGGCGCAGGGCGCGCTCGGCGCGGTCGTCCTCGCCGACACCCGCCGCCTGACCGACTGCTTCCCCGCGGTGGACTTCTTCGAGCACCGGGGCATCCCGTTCGTGGTGGCGGTCAACCGGTTCGCCGGGACGCGCGAGTTCGGCCCGGACGAGGTCGCCCGCGCGCTGGACCTGGACGCCGGCACGCCGGTGGTGCTCTGCGACGCGCGCCGCCGGGCCTCGGGCAAGGAGGTGCTGGTGAACCTGGTCGAGCATGCCGGCCGGGTGCACGCGGCCCGGCTGCTCGCAGAGGCGGCGCCGGCCCACTGAGCTCGCTGAGTCGGCTGCCTCCGCTGCGTTCGCCGAGGCCACTGCGTCCGGCGAGCCCTCCGGACGCAAGCCGGCCGGCCGCCGGGGTGCCGCCCCGGCGGGACGGCACCCCGGCAGTGGTGGCCCGAGGGCTCAGCCCCGGCTCTGGAACACGATGCGCGTCCAGCTGGAGCCCGGGCAGTTGCCCCAGACGTCCCACGCCTGCGGCCGCGCGCCGATCCACAGACCGGTGGTGTGGGAGCCGTCGGCGCAGTAGGTGATGGTGCGCAGTTCGCCGGAGTAGACGTTGCAGTAGCCCTCCCAGCGCCACCCGTAGTCGTGGGTGATCACGCAGTGGTAGGAGGCGGCGGCGACGGCGGGCGAGGCCGCCGCGGCCGCGGCGGTGATGCTCTGGTCCACGGCGGCGGGCGCGGCGGCGGCCGGCAGGGTGGTGGTGCCGAGCACGCCGAGGGCGGCGGCAGCCGTCATCCCGAACGTGGCGATCTTCCTGGTGATGCGACCTCGCATGGCGGTTTCCCCTTGCTCAACGGTTCTCATCGGGCGTTGCGGTGCGTCCCGTCCGTCCGGGGCCCGGGGCGGTGTCCCGGGGCCCGGGGGGGTGCTGAACTCCCGCCCCCCGCGCGGGCAGTGACGTATTGCACACGAATGACTGCGGACGGTGGGACGACGAACTATGATGTGACTTGGGTCACAGCCCTGGCGGGTGGGGTGTGGCCGGGCCCAACCGGGCGTCCAGGGTGCCGATTTCCAGGGAGAGCGGCATGGCGGAATGCAATGGTCGATGTGCGGAGTCGGGTGGCCGCCAATCGGCGGACTTCAACCGGGCGTTCACGGCTCTGCTGCCCAGGCTCCATCGGGCGGCGGCCGCGCTCACCGGAGGTTCCGGGAGTCCGCTCGCCGCCGGGGACGTGCTGCACGACGCGTACCTGCGGATCGCCCGCCGGCCCGAGCGGTTCCTCGGCCATCCGCAGCCGTACGCCTACGTCTGCACGACGATGGCGAACATCCTGCGCGACCAGTGGCGCCGGGAGCGCCGGCGCGTGCTGCTGGCCGAGTCGGCCGGACGGGAGCGGGCGGCGGCGGCCGATCCGCTGGGCGGCGGGCTGGTCGAGTTGCAGGCGCGCTGGGAGGTCGCCCGCCTGCTGGGGTGTCTGACCGCCAAGCAGGCTCGCGCGGTGGCCCTGGTGGACCTCGACGGCTACACCGTCGACGAGGCCGCCGCGCTGCTCGGCCTGCACCGCAGCACCCTGGCCGTCACCCGTCGCCGCGCCCACGGGCGGCTGCGCGCCGCCCTCGAACGCGAGCGCGAACGCGGGCATGAGCGCGACCACACGCACGTGCGCGAGCACGGGCATGGGCGCGAGCGTGGGCGGGCGAGCGACGGTAAGCGGGCGTGCGAGCGGGGGCGTGATCCCGGTGGGCGCGACCGGGGGTGCCGTGCGCGCCCCGACGCACCGAACTGACGGCAAGTCAGCTGATGCGCTGCCCCGGCCCGTACGCTGAAAATCGTGATCACGTACGAGGACCACTGCCTCCGCGCCCTGGCCGCCGACGGCCGCTGGCCCGAACTGCTGGCCGCCTACCGGCGGCACCGGGCGGCCGCCGTCGAGCGGTCCGGCGAGGAGTCCGCGGCCGCGGTGACCGCGCCGCTCGGCCACCTCATCGCCTACGCGGCGCCGCCCGAGCTGGCCGTCCGGCTGTTCGACCGGGACGGCGGCCCGGGCACCGTCGCCGGCGTCGCCGACCACGACGCCGGGCCGCTCTGGGAGGTGCTGGCGACCCGGCACTCGTGGTTGCGGCTGGCCCCGCTGCTGGTCCCGGCCGCGGTGCGCCGACTGGTCGCCCAGACCCGGGTGCTGATCGGCGAGGACCTCTCGTACGGGGCCGAGCCCGACCCGGAGGGCGTGCCGCTGGTGCTGGAGCCGTGGGAGACGGCGGGGTGGGAGGAGGGCACGCGGGTGCGCGAGTACCTGCCGCACGGCGGTGCGCGCACCGCGCTGCTGACCCTGCCGGCCGGCCGGGAGGGCTTGGGAGAGGTGGAACTGCCCGATCCGGGCATGGGGTTGCGCGGTCAGCGGGCCACCCGGGCGCTCGGCGCGCTGGCGCCCTGGGCGGAGGTGGCCTGCGTCCGTGGCCCGGCGCCGCAGGCGGCCGCCCAACTGGCCCGCGGCACCCGGGTCGCGGGCGGGTTCACCCGGGTCACCGGCGGCTACGTGCCGTTCGCGCTGGTCTACCCGGCGCTGGTGCAGGCCGCCGCCGTGGACCGCGCACACGGTTCGGCGCACGGACGGCTGGCGCTCTGGCGGGCGCTGGCGGCGATGGCGGGCGCGGGCGGTCCGGACCGGGCCGAGGTGAACGCGCTGGTGGCCCGGATGCGGTGCTTCACCTGGCTGGAACCGGCGGCCGGGCTGCGCCATCTGCACGTCGCGCTGGAGGATCCGGCGTGCGGGCTGGCCTGGGCGGTCCGCGGGTCGGAGGAGCTGTGAACGCACCCTGAGAGCGCCCCGCGTTGGCGTCGTGCGTTGGTGCTGCGTGTTCGTGCTGCGCGTTGGCGTCGCGTGTTCGGGAAGGTCCTGCGGGAAGCGCGCGGGAAAGGACTGTTCGCCGGGGCCCGGGCGGACAGCCCCGCCGTGGGCCCCGGCGAACAGCTTGGCCCCCGGGTCCGGCGCAGTGCCGGGGGTTGGTGATGCGCCGGACCGGGGGAGTGGGTGGGGGCTCAGGCGGCCTTCGCGGCCGCTTCGCCCTGGAGCGGGACGGCCTCGGGGACGGCCCCGGGGGCCGGGACCTCCACCGGTGCGGTGGGCACCGGGTCGTGCGTGTCGACCAGCGTCCGTTCGTCGAAGGGCAGTTCGCCGGCCAGCACCTGCCGGGCCCGCTGCGCGTCGAGCTCGCCCGTCCAGTGTCCGATCAGCACGGTGGCGACGGCGTTGCCCGCGAAGTTGGTGAGCGCGCGGGCCTCCGACATGAAGCGGTCGATGCCGACGATCAGGCCGACCCCGTCCACCAGCGCGGGCTTGTGCGACTGCAGTCCGCCGGCCAGGGTGGCCAGCCCGGCGCCGGTGACCCCGGCCGCGCCCTTGCTCGCGATCACCATGAAGACCAGCAGGGAGAGCTGTTCGCCGAGCGACATCGGCTTGTCCATCGCCTCGGAGATGAAGATCGACGCCATGGTGAGGTAGATCGCGGTGCCGTCGAGGTTGAAGCTGTAGCCGGTCGGCACGGTGATGCCGACGACCGGGCGGCTGACGCCCAGGTGCTCCATCTTGGCGATCAGGCGGGGCAGCGCGCTCTCGGAGGAGGACGTGGAGAGGATCAGCAGGAACTCGCGGCCGAGGTAGCGCAGCAGCGCGAACACGTTGACCCCGGCGACCAGGCGCAGCAGTGTGCCGAGCACCACCACGACGAACAGCACGCAGGTCGCGTAGAAGCCGATCATGATGACGGCGAGGCTCTTCAACGCGGCGGTGCCGGTGGCCCCGACCACGGCCGCCATCGCGCCGAACGCGCCGATGGGCGCCACCCACATGATCATCGACATGACCCGGAACACCAGCCGCTGCACGTGCTCGACGCCGCGCAGCACGGGTGCGCCGACCGGTCCCATCGCCTGCAACGCGAAGCCGACGAGCAGGGCGACGAGCAGGGTCTGGAGCACCTTGCCCTCGGTGAGGCCCGAGAACATGGTGGTGGGGATCGTGCCGAGCAGGAAGTCGGTGGTCGACTGGGCGCCGCCGGCGGCGGCCTGGGCGTGGCCGGACTTCGCGAGCGCGGCGGTCAGGTGGAGGCCGCCGCCGGGCTCCAGCAGGTTGCCAACCACGAGGCCGATGGCCAGGGCGACGGTCGACATGGCGAGGAAGTAGCCGAGGGCGAGTCCGCCGACCTTGCCGACCTTCGCGGCCTTGGTCACCGAGCCGATGCCCAGCACGATGGTGCAGAAGATCACCGGGCTGATCATCATCTTGATGAGGTTGACGAAGCCGGTTCCGAGCGGCTTGAGCTCCACGGCGAAGCCGGGGGCGGTCAGCCCCACCACCACGCCCGCGACCACTGCGGCGATCACGGTGAGGTAGAGGTAGTGGGTGCGGTCCTGGCGTCTGGGTCCCCCCGCCGGTGCGGCTCCAGCGATCGACATCTGCGGCTCCTTCGCCCTGCAGTCCTGGCGGCCCCGGGTGGTGGGCCGCTCCGACTATCGGGCCTGGGCGTGATGCAGGTCACGTTTGCGTTCATAGAGTTCACGGTCGGCGGCGGAGCGCGCGAACGCGGTGGTGCGCGGCGGCCCGGGATGCCGGGCGGGCGTGGTGCACGGGGGCCGGGGGATGCCGGGCGTGGTGCACACTGGCAGGCATGTCCGTGCGCACCGCCCCCTCCGCCCGGCGTGGCGCCTCCACTGCCCGGCGGCGCCGGTTCCTCCCCGCCCCGCGCAGCCTGGTCCGCAGTCTGGCCGGGCAGCTGTTCGTCGTCCAGGTGGTCATCGTCGCCGCCGTGGTGGCGGGCGGCGCGGTGCTCGCGTACCTCGTCACCGCCGACCGCACCGAGGACGCGGCCCGCCGCCAGGTCACGACCGTCGCGCACGTCGTCGCCGACACGCCGTCCGTCCGCGCCGCCGTCACCGCGCCGGACCCGACCGCGCTGCTCCAGCCGTACGTCGAACAGGTCCGGGTGGACACCGGCGTCTCGTTCATCACCGTGATGGACACCAAGGGCGTGCGCTGGACCCATCCGCTGCCGGAACAGATCGGCAAGCGCTCCCTCGGACACATCGACTGGGCGCTCGCGGGCGAGACGCGTAGCGAGACGTACACCGGCACGCTCGGCCCGTCGGTCCGGGTGGTCACGCCGGTGTTCGACGACCGGCACCAGGTGGTCGCCCTGGTCAGCGCGGGCCTGACGCTGGACTCGATCTCCGCGCAGCTCAGCGGACCGCTGCTGGCCCTGGTCGGGGTGGCGGTCGCCGCGCTCGCGGTCGGCGGCGTGGGCACGTACCTCGCCAACTCCCGGCTGCGGCGGCACACCCACGGCATGGGGCCGGCCGAGCTCAGCCACCTCTACGAGTACCACCAGGCCACCCTGCACTCGGTGCGCGAGGGGCTGGTCCTGCTCGACCGGCAGCACCGGGTGGTGCTGTGCAACGACGCCGCCCGCGAACTCCTCGGGCTGGACGGCGACTTGGACGGCCGGCCGGTCGCGGAACTCGGGCTGCCGGAGGCGCTGGTCGCGGCGGTGCTCGGGGAGGAGCCGGTCCGGGACGAGGTGCACCTGACCGCCGAGCGCGTGGTGGTGCTCAACACCTCGACCATCGGCACCGGCCTCGGCCGCGTCGTCACCCTCCGGGACCACACCGAACTCCAGGCGCTCAGCGGCGAGTTGGACTCGGTCCGGGGCTTCACGGAGGCGCTCGGCGCACAGGCCCACGAGGCCGCCAACCGGCTGCACGCGGTCGTCTCGCTGATCGAACTGGGCCGGCACGAACAGGCGGTGGAGTTCGCCACCGCCGAACTCGCGCTCGCCCAGCAGCTCACCGACCGCGTCGTCGCGGCGGTGAGCGAACCGGTACTGGCCGCGCTGCTGCTCGGCAAGGCGGCCCAAGCGGCCGAGCGAGGCGTCGAGTTGACCCTCACCGAGGACAGCCGGATCGACGACGGGGTGCTGCCGCCCGGGCTGTCCGCGCGCGACCTGATCACCGTGCTCGGGAACCTGATCGACAACGCCGTGGACGCCGCCATCGCGGGGGCCGCGCACAGCCCCGTGCCGCCGGAGGTCACCGTCACCGCGCGGATCGACGGCGGTGGTGGTGGTACTGCTGACGGACCTGACGGATCCGACGGGGAGTGCCTGCTGCTGCGGGTCGCGGACACCGGGGCGGGGATCGACCCCGCCGCCGTCGCGGACGTGTTCCGGCGCGGCTGGAGCACCAAGCAGGACGGCCACGGGCACGGCCTCGGCCTGGCGCTGGTCGCCCAGGCCGCCCGGCGCAACGGCGGCACCGTCGAGGTCGGCCGGGAGCGCGGCGCGGTGCTCACCGTCCGCCTGCCGCTCGCGGGACTGCCCCGGCAGCGGGAAGGGGCGGTGTCGTGAGCGGCGTCCCCTCGGGCACGCCCTCCGGCGTCCCCTCCGGCACTTCCCCCGGCGTCCCCTCCAGCGCTTCCCCCGGCGCGGCCGGGCGCGGAACCGGTCCGGGGATCTCGGTGCTGGTGGTCGAGGACGACCCGGTGGCTGCCGCCGCGCACACCCTCTACGTCGAACGGGAGCCGGGCTTCCGCGCCGTCGGGACGGTCCACAGCTGCGCCGACGCGCTGCGCTTCCTGGAGCGGGCCCGCACCGCCGGGACCCCCGTCGACCTCACCCTGCTCGACCTCTACCTGCCGGACGGCCACGGCCTCCAGCTGTGCCGCACGCTGCGCGCCGCCGGCCACACCACCGACGTCATCGCGGTGACCTCGGCCCGCGACCTCGCCATGGTCCGGCAGGCCGTCTCGGCCGGTGTCGTCCAGTACCTGCTGAAGCCGTTCAGCGCCGCCGCCCTGCACGACCGGCTGGAACGCTACGCCCGTTACCGGGACAGCCTCGGCCGGACCGGTGAGGCGACCGGGCAGGACGAGGTCGACCAGGCCTTCGCCCTGCTCCGGACGCCCGAACGCAGCACCCTGCCCAAGGGGTTGAGCGCGCCCACCCTGGACACCGTCGCCACCGTGCTGCGCGAGGCCGCGACCGGGCTGTCGGCCGCCGCGGCGGGCGCCGCCGCCGGGGTGTCCCGGATCACCGCGCGCCGGTACCTCGAACACCTCGTCGAGACCGGGCGCGCGGTGCGGGAGCCGCAGTACGGCAACGTCGGCCGGCCGGAGCTCTGTTACCGCTGGAAGGGCGAGCGGCGGCGGTGACGGGGGTGCCGGCGGTGACGTTCGGGCGAGCGGCGGCGGTGACGGGGGTGACCCGGTGACGGGGGCGGCGATGGGCTGCGGAATTTTCGTGGGGGCGTGACCTTTCGGCGTCGCGCTCGTTGGCAGACCGGGGAAAGTTCACTCGCACGGGTGGTTCCGGGTGCCCCCGGGGCATTCCGCCAGGTCAAGGGCGATAAAGTTAGGCTTACCTAACTTTTTCTGGGGGTTCGCCTTGTCGCTCGCCGCCGTACCCGCCCAGGCCGCCGGAGCCAAGTCCTCCGGTTCTCCGGCCTCCGGAGCCCGGGCCACTGGTTCCCCGGCGCCCGGAGACCAGGCCGCCGGTTCCCCGGCGTCCGGCGAGGCCATCCTGCGTCGCCAGCGCGTGCGCGAGTCCGCCGCCCGGACGTACGCCCGCTCCTTCCCGATCGTCCCCGTGCGCGCGAACGGCATGACCGTCGAGGGCGCCGACGGCCGTCGCTACCTCGACTGCCTCTCCGGCGCCGGCACACTCGCCCTCGGCCACAACCACCCCGTCGTGCTGGAGGCGATCCGCCGGACCCTCGACAGCGGCGCGCCGCTGCACCTGCTCGACCTCGCCACCGCCGAGAAGGACGACTTCACCAGCGCGCTGTTCGAGAGCCTGCCCGCCGACTTCGCCGCCCGCGCCCGGATCCACTTCTGCGGCCCCGCCGGGACCGACGCCGTCGAGGCCGCGCTCAAACTGATGCAGACCGCCACCGGCCGCTCCGGCGCGCTCGCCTTCACCGGCGCCTACCACGGCATGACCGCCGGCGCCCTCGCCCTCACCGGCAACGTCGCGGTCAAGGAACCGCTGCCGGGCGGCGGCGAGGTGGTCCGACTGCCCTACCCGTACGGCTACCGCTGCCCGTTCGGCGTCGGCGGCGACACCGGCGCCGAACTCTCCGCGACCTACGTCGAACGCCTGCTGGACGACCCCTCCGGCGGAGTGGTCACACCCGCCGCGATGATCCTGGAGGCCGTCCAGGGCGAGGGCGGCGTCGTCCCCGCGCCCGACGGCTGGCTGCGGGAGATGCGCCGGATCACCGCCGAACGCGGCATCCCGCTGATCGTCGACGAGGTGCAGACCGGCGTCGGCCGAACCGGCGCGATGTGGGCCGTCGAGCACAGCGGCATCCTCCCGGACGCGATGGTGCTCTCCAAGGCGATCGGCGGCAGCCTGCCGCTCGCCGTCGTCGTCTACCGAGAGGACTACGACGGCTGGCGGCCCGGCGCCCACACCGGCACCTTCCGCGGCAACACCCTCGCCATGGCCGCCGGAGCCGCCACCCTGCGCCACGTCGCCGCGCACGGACTGGCCGAACGCGCCGCCGTCGTCGGGGCGCGGATGGCCGACCGGCTGCGCGCGCTCTCCGTCGAACTGCCGGTCGTCGGCGACGTACGGGGGCGTGGCCTGATGCTCGGCGTCGAACTCGTCGACCCCACCGCCGAACCGGACTCCTGCGGCGCCCACCCGGCCGACCCGGCGCTGGCCGTCCGGGTCCGGGAGGCCTGCCTCGCGCGCGGGCTGATCGTCGAACTCGGCGGCCGCCACGACGCGGTGCTCCGGCTCCTCCCGCCGCTCACCATCACCGACGAGCAGGTCGTCGCCGTCCTCGACCGGCTCGCCGACGCGATCGCCTTCGCGGCGGGCGCGGGTTCGGGCGCGGGTGGCGCGAGCGGTGCGGGGGCCAGGGCCGGGGATGCCCGATGAGCGCCGGGTCCGGGTCGGGGGACGGCTCAGGGTTCGCGGAAGGGGACGGGCCCGGTTCCGGCTCGGGCCCCGGCGGTGACGACCCCCGCCGCGCCGACAACCCCGAACTGCCGGGCGCTGATGCCCCCTTGGATTCCCCCTTGGACGCCCTCGCCGGCGGCGCCGCCGGGCCCGGCGCGCTCGCACCGCTGCTCGCCACCGTCCTGGACGCCCTGGAGGCCGGCGTCGCCCGGCGCAGCGGCCCGCTGCCCGCCGGCAGCCCGGCCGAGATCGACGCCCTCGTCGCCGACGGCCTCGCCGGCGCCCGGGGCCGCGACGCGCTCGCCCGGCTCACCGAACTCCTCGCCTACGGCGCCGCCGACCCCGCCGACCCGGCCTGCGCCGCCCACCTGCACTGCCCGCCGCTCGCGGTGGCCGCCGCCGCCGACCTCGCCGTCAGCGCCCTCAACCCCTCCCAGGACTCCTGGGACCAGGCCCCCGCCGCCACCGCCCTGGAGACCGCGCTCCTCGCCGAGTTCGCCGACCTGGTCGGCTACGACCCCGCCCGCGCCGCCGGCGTGCTCACCTCCGGCGGCACCGAGTCCAACCTCATGGGCCTGATGCTGGCGCGTGATCAGAAGCTGGACGGCATCGTCGAGTTGGACGGCGTACCGGCCGGGGTCCGCCCGTGCATCCTCGCCTCCGAGGCCGCGCACTTCTCCGTCCAGCGCGCCGCCGCCCTGCTCGGCCTCGGCGAACGCGCCGTCGCCCCCGTCCCCGTCGACCGCCAACTCCGTATGGATCCAGCGGCCTTGGAACGCACCCTGGCCGAGGTCAGCTGGGCCGGACGCACCCCGATCGCCATCGTCGCCACCGCCGGCACCACCGACACCGGCGCCGTCGACCCGCTGCACGTCGCCGCCGACCTCGCCGGCCGCTACGGCGCCTGGCTGCACGTCGACGCCGCGTACGGCGGCGGGGCGCTGCTGTCCGACCGGCTCGCCCCGCTCCTCGACGGCATCGCCCGCGCCGACTCCGTCTCCCTCGACTGGCACAAGCTCGGCTGGCAGCCCGCCGCCGCCGGGGTGTTCCTGGTCCGCCGCGCCGAGACCTACGTCTCGCTCGCCCGCCGTGCCGAGTACCTCAACCCCGTCGACGACGAACGCGCCGGCTACCCCAGCCTGCTCGGCCGCTCGCTGCGCACGACCCGGCGGGCCGACGCCTTCAAGCTCGCCGTCACCCTGCGCACCCTCGGCCGCGACGGGCTCGGCCGGCTGGTCGACACCTGCCACGACCTCGCCCGCACCGCCGCCGAGGCCGTCGAGGCCGAACCCGCGCTGGAACTCCATGCCGAACCCGTCCTGACCACGGTGCTGTTCCGCTACCGGCCGGTGGCGGGAACGGCCAGGTCGGCCGCGGGCGAGGGGCTGCCCGAAGCGGGGGCCGCGGCGGGGCGGGTCGTGGCGGAGCCGGCCGTGGGCGATCGGGCCACGGGCGATCGGGCCGCAGGCGAGCGGGTCGCGGACGAGGCGGCGCTCGACGAGCTCAACGGTGCGCTGCGCCGGCTGCTGCTGCGCACCGGACGGGCCGTGGTCGGGCGGACCGAACTGCCGGGGGAGGGCCCCGGCCGGGTGCGGCTGAAGCTCACCCTGCTCAACCCGCACACCACGGCGGGGGAGGTCCGTGCGCTGCTGCGTGAAGTCGTGCGCGCCGGACGGAAGATCACGGGGGAACGGGCCGGGTAACCCGGGCACACGGGCGCGACACATGCCGTTCGTATCCGGCCGGACTTCTGATTCCAAATCAAACACCTTTTTCCGCCGCCGTGTTGGAGGAAGCGACACTGGCGTGAGAGGCTGGTCGGGCGATATTCGCCCGACTCCGGAAAACCTCCGTGGACATACCTCCGCAAGGGAGTACAGGCTGTTTCCGGCCGCCCGGTGATCACATTTCGCCAACCCCCGGGCAGGGCTTGCGGAGATCCCGAACAGCGGCGGTAACTTCATGTGGTCGTCGCCCCACCTTGTGCACACGCCGATCCAGGGTGGGCTGTCTGACCAGGCGCGTGTCCTCCACCAGTGGTGAGCTCGCCTGACATCCCGGTGAACTCCGCCTACCCGGCGCGCACTTCTGTGAATCCCGGTAAATCCACGTGAACCCCGTCCTGTGACCATTGCTGCGAAGCGGAGGAAAGGCATGCGCGAAACCCTCCCGGACGAAAGCCCGACCGCCACCCCGACCGCCCCCTACGAGGCGCTTCCGTACTCCCGCAGGTGCCGGGAGATCTGGCAGCTCGGTGAGCACCTGCTCATCGGCGTCAGCCCCGGGAACAGCTATTTCAGCCACCGCCGGATCACCGAACTCCTCGGGTGGGGGAGGGGGTTCTTCGAACGCATCGACATCGTCTACGCCGACCTGTACGTCACGAACCAGTTCGAGACCTTCGGCTACACCCCCGAACACGCCCAGCGGCGGGCCGCGAAGGAGATCAAGGCCACCGCCCGCCGGATCGAACGCGGCGTCGAGGAGAGCGGCCGCCGCGACGACGTGCGGGTGCACGCCCTCTCCGACTTCACCGCCGACGCCACCTACCAGCGGCTGCACCGCCGGACCGTCGAGGCGCTGCGCACCGACCGGGTCTTCCGGGACGCCGCCGAGAAGATGGCGCGCGGCTTCCTCGCCGCCCGGCTCGGCGAGGGGCTGGCACCCAGCGAACCCCAACTCGCCGCCGGGCTCCAGTACATCTCCGCCGAGCTGCCGTTCTTCCTGGACACCCCGGCGCTGCTCGGGGTGCCCACCTCGGTCAGCTGCTACCACCTGCAACTGCCGCTCACGCCCGTCCTGTTCGGCCGCGACGAAGGCCTGCGGGCCGCACCCGGACAGGCCTACGCGGTGGTCCGCCCGGCGGCCGCGTCCACCCCTGCGCCCGCACCCGCACCCGCGTCCGCCGAAACGCCGGTACCGGCCGTCGCGCCCGCCGTCGCCGCCTGATCGTCCTTCCCCGCGCCAACGCCCCCTGAGGAGCCACTCCCATGACCGACCTGCACAGCCCCGAACTGACCTTCCCGTTCTCGCGGAGGGGCGACGTCCTGCCCGAGGAGGCGAGCCGGCTCTGCGAGAAGGAGCCGATCGCCCGGGTCCGCACCATGACCGGCGACCACGCCTGGCTGGTCAGCAACCACGCGCTCGCCAAGCAGGTGCTGGAGGACGAGCGGTTCAGCCTCAAGGACACCGCCAACCCCGGTGTGCCGCGCCAGTACGCGCTGACCATCCCGCCGGAGGTGGTCAACAACATGGGCAACATCAACAGCGCCGGGCTGCGCAACGCCGTCATGAAGACGCTCTCGCCGCGCGCCGACAAGCAACTCGACGGCTGGCTACAGGCCGAGGCCCACCGGCTGATCGACGTCCTGGTCGAGCAGGGCGCCCCGGGCGAGCTGCGCGACGGCTTCACCGAGCCGTACTCCGCCGCTCTGCACTGCCGCCTGCTCGGCATCCCCACCGACGACTGGCGGCGGCTGATGGCCGGCATCGACGTCGCCTTCATCACCAGCCCGGTGCCGTTCGCGGGCTCGACCCCCAACTGGTACAAGGACCTCGGCTACATGATCGGCCGGCTCAACGCCGACCCGGAGCCGGTGGACGGGCTGCTCGGCCGGTTCGCCGAACTGCGCCGCTCCCCGGACGTCTCCGACCGGGTCAGCGACGAACTGCTGGCCACCGTCGCCCTGTCGCTGTTCGGCGCGGGCGCGGTGTCCACCTCCTCGTTCCTGCTGAACGCGATCGTCTACCTGTGCGAGCAGCCCGAACTGGCCGAGCGGCTGCGGCGCGAGCCCGCGCTGATCGGCCGCGCGGTGGACGAACTGCTGCGGGTCAACCTGTCGATCGGCGACGGGCTGCCGCGCCTCGCGCTCGCGGACGTGCAGGTGGGCGATGTCCTGGTGAAGGAGGGGGAGTTGGTGCTGGTCCTGGTCGAGGGCGCCAACTACGACCCGGCGGTCTTCCCGGACCCGGAGCGGATCGACTTCGACCGGACCGCCAACCCCCACCTCGCCTTCGGGGCCGGCCGGCACTTCTGCCCGGCCTCGGCGCTCGGCCGGACGCACGCCGAGATCGCCCTCACCGCCCTGGTGGAGCGGCTGCCGGGCCTGCGGCTCGCCCTGCCGGTCGACCAGCTGGCCTGGCGGCCCGGGTTCATCAAGCGCCTGCCGGAGCGGCTGCCGGTGGTGTGGTGACCTGCGCCGAGGTGCGCTGACGTGCGCTGACGGCCCCGCCCTGGCCCGGCCCCGTCCCGCCCGGCGGGGCGTCAGTCGGCCAGCAGGATCTTGCGGGTGAGCTCCCAGGTCTGCGGGTCCGCGGCGACCAGCAGGCCGTCCTCGCAGCCGGGGGCCTCGGGGCGGTAGGGGCTGCCGTCCAGCCGGGCGGACACGCCGCCCGCCTCGGTGACCAGCAGCGAGCCGGGCGCGTGGTCCCACGGGAGGGTGCGCCAGTAGAGGATGAAGTCGACGCGGCCCTCGACGAGGTCCGGGTACTCGATCCCGGCGGCGTGCCGGCCGGGGGAGACCTCGGCGAAGACGGACACGTTGGCCCGCAGGCGCTCGTGGTGCTCCGGGTCGAGGAAGCGGCTCTTCACCGATCCGCGCAGCGCGGCGGCGTCCTGCGGGGCCGGCGGTCGGGTCAGGCGGTGGTCGTCGCGCCAGGCGCCGGCGCCGAGTTCGGCGCGGTAGCAGGTGGCGGTGGCGGGCTGCCAGATCCAGGAGGCGACGGTCTGCCCGGTGCGTACGAGTGAGCACATCACGGCGTACTCGGGGCGGCCGGCGACGAAGTTGGCGGTGCCGTCGACCGGGTCCACCAGCCAGGCGGCGGGCTCGTCGTGCAGGGCGCGGGCGAGGGCCGGGTCCGCGGCGACGGCCTCCTCGCCGACCACGGGGACGGGCAGCAGTTCGCGCAGACGGCGGGCGATGATCTCCTCGGCCTCGCGGTCGGCGATCGTCACGACCTCGCCGGGTGCCTTCTCCATCACCTCGCCGGCGGCCAGCGCGCGGAAGCGCGGCTCCACCGCCTCGGCCGACGCCTCGGCGAGGATCTCCGCCACCCTGTCCATCAGCACCTTCGCGCTCCCTTCGCTGCCTACCACTCTCGCACGAGTGTGCGGGGGTGACCTGCGGCGGGCGGGGGGTGCGGGACAGCCGACAGATTACAGATGACAGATTTCAACATCTGTTATCTGAAATCTGTCGGCTGTCATCTGTTATCCGTGACCTGTCGACTGTTCGCCGTGCCCCGTCACCCGCCCCGTCAGTCGCCCAGGTAGTGGAAGCCCGGGCGAGGGTGCATCAGGAACTCGTGGTGCGAGATGTTCCACGCGTACGCGCCGGCCATCGCGAAGAGCACCCGGTCCGCGACCCGCAGGCCGTCGGCGTCCGTGGCGGCGTGCGCGAGGACGTCCTTCGGGGTGCAGAGCTGGCCGGAGAGCGTGGCGCGGCCGGTCGTGACGGCCGGGCGCGGCCACGGGTGCGGCCAGGCCTCGACCGGCAGGGCCTCGAACGGCTGGGAGTGCCCCTTGGTGGCCGGGGTGCGCAGGTGGTGGGTGCCGCCGCGGACCACCGCGAAGTCCTCGCCGTGGCTGCGCTTCACATCCAGCACTTCGGTCGCGTACCAGCCGCAGTAGGCGGTCAGCGACCGCCCCGGCTCGATCCGCAGGGTCAGGCCGGGGTGGGCGTCGAGCAGCTTGGCCAGCCCCTCGCCGAAGGCCGTCCAGTCGAAGCGGTCCTCGGGGCGGTCGTAGTCCACGGCCATCCCGCCGCCGACGTTGACCTCCTCCAGCGGCAGGCCGTGCCGCTCGGCCAGCGCGGCCGACCAGTCGACGATCTGCTCGGCGACGGACAGCTGTTCCGCCGCCGCGAGCCCGCTGGCCAGGTGGGCGTGCACCCCGCGCAGCCGCAGCCGGCCGCCGCCCAGCGGGTCGGCCCCGCCGAGCAGTCGCACGCACTCCTCGGCCCGGTCGGGGTCGAGCCCGAACGGCGTCGGGCGGCCGCCCATGGCGAGCGCCACCGAATCGAGCGCACCCGTGACGACCGGCAGGTTGACCCGCAGCAGCACGTCGACGACCGGGTCGCCCGGCCGGTCCGCGAGTACGGCGGCCAGCCGGTGCAGTTCCTGCTCGCTCTCGACGTGCCAGCGGTGCACCCCGGCGTCGACGGCGGCGGCGATCTCGGCGGGGGTCTTGCCCGGCCCGCCGAAGGCCAGCGGCGCGTCCGGCACGGCCGCCCGTACGTGCGCCAACTCCCCGCCGCTGGACACCTCGTAGCCGTCTACGGCGTCGCGCAGCGCGGCCAGCAGCGGCGCGTCCGGGTTGGCCTTGGCGGCGTAGTACAGCTCGACCCGCTCGGGCAGCGCGGCCCGGACGGTGGCGGCGTGCGCGCGCAGCGCCGCCAGGTCGTAGACGTAGGCGGGCAGGTCGTCGGGCGCGAGCGCGGCGACGTGGTGGCGGACGGTCTCGGTCATCGGGTGCTCCCGGCGGGGACGGCGACTTCGGCCACGGACCTGTGCGCCCGGGCGGCCTCGGCGAGGACGGAGCCGGCCAGCGGGGAGGGCAGTCGGACGTACCCGGCCTCGCGGTCGGCCTTGCGCTCCCAGCGGGTCAGCAGGTTGGCCTTGGCGGGCAGCGGGACACCGGCGAGCAGCGCGCGCAGCCGGGGCGGATGCCCGTGGACGCCCGCGCACTCCTCCAGGGTGTCCCGGACGGCCTGCCACAGCGCGCCCTCCAGCTCGGGGCGGAGGTCGGCGAGGGCGGCGAGCAGTTCGGCGACGTGGTTGACCAGCAGGCAGTAGACCACCCGGTCCCAGCCCCGCTCGGCGTCGTACGTCATCGGGCCGGCCACCTCGGGCGGGAGCGCGGTGAGGAGTTCGGCGTTCTGCTCGGGGACGAGCTTGGTGCCCTCCAGGTCGCGGAAGAGCACCTGGGCGGGGCGTCCGGTGGCGTCGACGCCGATGAGCACGTTCTGCAGGTGCGGCTCCAGGACCACACCGTGGTCGAAGTAGGCGGCCAGCACCGGCGGGACGAGCAGCCGCAGGTAGGTGCGCCACCAGTCGAGGGCCTGCCGACCGTCCGAACCGCCGTGCAGCAGCCGGGAGATGTGGGCGGAGCTGGTCGGGTGCTCGTCGGCGACGGCGGCCGCGAGCAGCGGGGTGACGCCGGGCCGGAGCACGTCGGCGAAGCCCTCGCGGACGATCAGGCCGAAGCCCTCGTAGAGCGCCCGGTCCGGTCGGCCGTCGGCCCCGGGCAGGGCCAGTGTGCGGAACGCGGGCTCGCGCAGCATCGCCGCGTCCGGGTAGCGCCGGGCGAGGTCGGCGAGCGCGGGGGCGAGCAGCCGGGTGAGCGCGACGGCGCCGGTGAGCTCGTACGCGGCGTTCTTGCGCAGGCAGTTCGTGATGCGCACGTTCAGGCTGAACTTGAGGAAGGCGTCCGCGCCGTAGAGGGTGCGCACGGAGGCGGTGGCGGTGAACGCCTCGCCGCGCGGTCCGAGGTCGAGGATGTCGCCGCGGTTCATGGCCGCGCGCAACAGCGGGTGGTCGCCGATCAGTTGGTACTGCCACGGGTGGGCGGGCAGCAGTCGGTAGCCGTCCGGCACCTCGCCGAGCCCGTCCACCGCGGCGCTCGCCCGCTGGTCCAGGGACTCCTCGGCGAGCAGCTCCGCGCGGACGGCGAGGTGGCGCAGCGGAAACGCGGCCCGGGACTCCGGGGCGTACCGGCGCCAGTCGCCCCGGGCGGCGGAGCGGGACTTGGGCGCCGGGTGGAAGCGGTGGCCGAACAGCAGGGCCTGCTCGGACTCCAGGTAGCGGTCGGCACCGGCCTGCGGCCGGTCCATCAGGCTCTGGTCGACGCCGATGTGACTGGACGTCACCTGGTCGAGGAACTCCTCGTTCACCGTGCCGGTGCGCAGTTCCAGCTCGTCCTGGACGTGTCCGGCCAGCTCGCGCCAGCCCAACTCGCGCCAGCCGCCGTCGTGTTCGATCTCGACCGGGCCGGTGAACCGGTGCGCGCCGAGCAGCGAGGTGCGGCGCAGCGCGACCCGCAGCAGGGCGCCGCGGCGGGGCAGGCGCAGCAGCAGCCGCTGGTCGGTGACGGCGGTCTGGTGTTCGGGCGCGGAGACCTCGCGCAGCAGGCAGTTGAGCAGGGTGTGGGCCACCGCTTCGTCGGCGGCGGGCAGTTCGTGGGTCATCGGCGACTCCAGCGCTGGCGGCGGATCGGGAGAGTGAAGGCGGTGGCCGCGACGGCGGCCAGCAGGGCGGCGGCGGTGCCGGCCACTACGGGTGCGGCGGCACCGAACCGGCCGTTGGCCAGCGCCGCGACGACGCCGGCGGCGACGGCGCCGCCCTTGGAGACGAGTTCGAGGGTGCCGAACATCCGGCCGGGCGGGCGGCCCTTGGCGGCTCCGGCGGCGAGGACGGCGAGGCTGACCAGGCCGAGGGTGAGCCCGGCCCCGAGCAGCAGCCGGACGGCGACGAACACGGGCAGGGAGTGGGCGAGGGCGTGCCCGGCCAGGCCGAGCGCGACACAGCCGAAGCCGAGCGCGATCCCGGTGTGCGGGCGGCCGTGGAACAGCGTGTGGGTGCGGGCGGCGAACGCCAGGTAGCACAGGTGCGGCAGGGCGAACAGGACGCCGGTGGTGGTGCCGGAGACGCCCGGGAGGCGCTGCTCGGCGAGTGCGATCAGGTAGGGGAAGGAGATGACGGTGGCGAAGACGAAGACGAACTCGAAGACGTAGAGCGGCAGGAGCGGTACGTCCGCGGTCTGCGGCGCGCTCTCCCGTTCGTCGGCGGTCGCGGCCCCGGGCTCTCCGGGTTCGGGCAACAGGGACAGGAACACCGCGGCGGCGAGCGGGAGTACGGCCATCACCAGGTATTGGCGGTGCGGGTCGATCCACGGGGAGAGCGCGCCGACCAGGATCGGGGCGGCGACCAGCGCGGCGCGTGCGCTGCCCTGCATCAGGGTGAGCGCGCGGGAGAGCCTGGGCCCGTCGAGGGCGGCGGCGAGGTAGCCGTTGGTGGCGGCGAAGGTACCGCCGAGGAAGCCCTGGAGGACCAGTGCGAGGGTGAAGGCGGGCAGGCTTCCGGCGGCGCCGGCGAGCAGGAACGAGATGCTGAGCCCGAGTTGGGCGCGCAGCAGCAGCCGCTTGCGGCCGAAGCGGTCGGCGAGCCGGCCCCACAGCGGGGCGCCGAGCGCGCTGAACACCGTCGGCACGATGTAGAGGACGCCGGCCCACCGGGCCTGCTGGTCGCCGAGGGTGGGCAGGATCGCGGTCAGGTACGGCGGCAGGCCGAGCGCGGCGAAGGAGGCCACGAAGTAGCAGGCGGCGACGGCGTGCACCTGGCGCCGGCCGAGCCCGCCGGAGCGGTCGATCTCGCTGCCGGGGCGCTGCGGGAGCGCGTCGACCGTCATCGGGCGGTCCGGTTCGGGGTGCCGTTCGCAGTTCCTGTCGCGGTTCCGGTCGGGGTCCCGTTCGCGGCGCCGCCCGCCAGCAGGTAGTTGGGGCCGGTGGTGTAGTGCTTGTTGATGTCGGTGGCGCCGGAGCGCTGCTTGGTGAGCAGGGTGCCCGCGGTCACCATCGCCTTGACCGGCAGCCGTTCGGCGTCCAGCAGGTCGGTGCGCAGGGGCTCGCCGACGGGGCCGATCCGGTCGACGGCCTCGGCCAGGCGCTTGCGCAACAGGGTGAGGGTGTCGGCGAGTTCGGCGCGGCCGTGCTCGGCGAGGCCGAAGGCGAGGGAGCCGGTGCACAGGTGGCCGGTGATGGTGGTGAAGAGGTCGGTGAGCGCCCGGTCGTCGTCGCCGAAGATCCTGGCGTCGTCGAACTCGTCGACTGCCGGGGCGAGTTCACCGAGTTCGGCGATCATCCGGGCGGTGTGGACGCGCGGCCCGTCGTCGTCCTTGTAGAGCAGGCGCAGGCCGTCCTCGTCGAGCACCAGCGAGGTGTTCTGCTGGTGCGACTCCAGGGCGATGCCGTAGCCGAACAGCGTGGTCTGCCAGTCGAGCAGCAGCTCCAGCAGGGCGTCGTAGAAGGCCAGCGGGTCGCCGCCGTGGAAGCGGTCGGCGAGGTGGTCGAGCACCAGGCGGCCGCCGGGCGCGGGCGCCAGCAGGGCGGCCAGCGGGACGGTGACGGCCCGTTCCAGCCCTGCGGGGTAGCGGCGCAGCAGGACGGCCAGCAGCTCGTGCCCGGCGTGGGCCCAGCTCTGCTCGTCGGCGTGCAGGATCCGGCCGGCGAACCGCGGCTCGCGGGTCAGTACGGCCTCGATCAGCCGCTGTCCGGCGGCGCCGTCGAGCAGCGTGCCGGGCTTGATGGTGCGGCGGTTGAGCCGGCCCAGGGTGGCGGTGGCGAGCGGGAGTTTGAGGTGGCAGGTGGGGTCGTCGGCGACGGCGACGGTGCGCATGGAGAGGGTCGGGACGACGGTCAGGTAGGGCCGTTCGGCGAGCACCACGCGACCGGCCAGACCGGTGGCCCGCAGCGCCTCGTCGAGCGGTGCGCCGACGGTGAGCGGGTGGACCGGCAGGGTGGTCCAGCCGTCGCCGGGGCAGACGGATTCCAGGCCGAGCCAGGCTGGGGTGGGCCACCAGCTCGGCAGTGGGCGGTCGCCGTGGGTGGTGAGTGCGGCGGTCGGCACGGCCAGCCAGCGCAGCTCGAAAGCCGGGTGGAACTCCGGCGCATAGGACCGTAGTTGGGGTTCGGTGAGGCCGGAGCGGCCGCGCGCGGTCGGGTAGACCGGGTGGTCGAGGTAGGCGGCCAGGGTGTCGTGGCCGAGGGCAGCGGCGGGGCCGGTCCACCCGGCGGGGTCGGTGCCGTACAGGTCGGTGAGCCGGGCGTGGACCTCGGCGCGCGCGTCCTCGTGCAGTTCCATGGTGGCGCGGGTCTGCCGGCACTCCTCGGCGAGCGCCGCCCAGCCGGGCCGGTCCTCGGCGTCGGCGAGGTCGGCGAGCGCGGCCACGACGGCGTCCAGGTCGGTGAGTTCGCGGCCGGCCAGCTCCAGCAGCGGCAGCCGGGCGGCGTACTCGCACTGGAACCCCTCGGCGGTGACGGGCAGCGCCAGTGCAGCGTCCGCGAGGACGATCCAGCGGCCGTCCGGCCGGTCCTCGACGGTGCCGCGGGTGCGCAGGCCGAGGACGTCCTCGCGCAGCAGGGCGGAGAGCAGGCGGAGGGTGAGCTGCTGGGCGGCGGTCACGGGGTGATCTCCCAGTGGTGGTCGGCGACGAAGCGAGCGACGGCGGCGTCCACGGCGTTCTGGTCGGTGCCGACGGCCCAGATGACGCCCAGGTAGTCCCGGTTGGTGCGGTAGTGCTCGTGCCGCTCGCCGACGGCGCGCAGCGGCCGGTAGGCGAGCCGGACGCCGTCGCGGTCCTCGTCGTACGGTCCGGGGGCGGCGGTGAGCACGCCGGCCCGGTCGGCGCAGACCGCTTCGTTGCGGGCCCGCCGGGGGGTGGCGGCGCACGACTCGGTGAGGTCGGCGGGGAGTTCGCGGCCGAGGTGGACGCCGAGGATGTGCTCGAACAGCGGGATGCCGAGGATCTCGGCGAGCATCAGGTCGCACTGGTCGCCGATGGCGCGGTAGTTGACCTCGATGATCCGGGCCCGGCCGTCCGGCTGGAGGACGAACTCGGTGTGGCAGGCGCCGAGTCCGACGCCGAGCGCGTCGAGCTGGGCGAGCACCTGGTCGACCGCCTCGGCGGGGTGGGCGGGGGCGAACTCCAGGACCTCCTCGATGAAGTCCGGCGGCGGGGAGAGCCGGGTGCGGAAGCCGCCGAGGACGTGCCGGCGGCGGCCGTCGCCGAGCGTCTCCAGGGTGCACAGCCGGCCGTCCAGGAACTCCTCGACCACCAGGGTGGCGCCGGCCCGGCGGTGCTGGATCTCCTTGCAGTGCAGGGCGAGTTCGGTGGCGTCCGCGACCAGCGTGACGTCCTCGGAGGCCACGCCCTCGCGGGGCTTGACCACGCACGGGAACGGCGGGTCGAGCTCGGCCGGGTCCTGCCCGGGGGCCAACTCGGCCGACCAGACGGTGTCCTGGCCGGTCAGTGCGAGGTGGCGGCGCAGCTGGCCCTTGTCCTTGGCCCGCAGTGCGGCCTTCCAGTCCTTGGCGGGCAGGCCGAAGTACTCGGCGGCCAGGGCGGTCTGGGTCTGGAGGTGGTCGCTGTTGCTGAACACCGCGTCGGGCGCGTGGTGCCGGGAGATCAGGCTGACCACGGTGCGGAAGTCCCGGACGTCGCACTCCAGCACCTCGGGCGCGGCGAACGGGAGGTCGGCGTAGGCCCGTCGGTGGGGTTCGGCGCAGTCGGTGAGGACGGTGACGTCGAGCCCGAGCCGGGCGGCGGCGGGCAGGAAGCCGTCGGTGACCGAGTCGGTGGGGTTCAGGGCGAGCAGGTAGAGCCGCATGGGGGTGGTCCTTGGAGGTGGTGGCGGACGGGTGACGACGCACGGGCGACAGCTGACGGCTGACAGCTAACAGATGACAACTTTCGAAATCTGTTATCTGTCCGCTGTCTTCTGTCATCTGTTCGCCGTCAGCTGTCGACGGCGGTTACTTGGGCGCGTCGACGCCCGTGGCCTTGGCGATGTCGACGAGCATCGCGTCGGCGGCCTGGACACCGATGCCGGACATCCAGGTCTCGTCCGGAACGTTGAAGACCTTGTTGTTCTTGACGGCGTTCAGGCCCTGCCAGACCGGGGTCTGCTGGACCTCGCTCTCCTTGGTCTTGGACGGGTCGTCAGCAGTGGTGACGAACACCAGGTCGGCGTCGGCCTGGTTGATCTGCTCGGCGCTGACCTCGAGGATGTTCTTGTCGACGTCCTGGGCGGCCGGGCGGGCCAGGCCGACGTCCTTCAGCACCACGCCGCTGTAGGAGGACTTCGCGTACAGCCGGGTCGGGCCGGCCACGAAGCGGACCACGGAGGCGGTCGGCATGGTGCCGCCGTTCTTCGCCTTGATCGCCTCGCCGAGCTTCTTGGCCCGCTCCTCGTACTCGGCGAGGGCCTTCTTGGCCTCGTCCTCCTTGCCGAGCGCCTTGGCGTACAGGGCCAGGTTCTCCTTCCACGGGAACCCGGTGGTCTCGGCGAGCACGGTCGGCGCGATCGCGTTCAGCTGGTCGTAGACCTTGGCGTGACGGACCTTCGAGGACAGGATCAGGTCGGGCTTCAGGGAGGCGATCAGCTCCAGGTTCGGCTCGTTCATCGGGCCGACGTCCTTGGTGTCCTTGATCTTGTCCTTGAGGTAGTTCGGGAACCCGCCCTCGGTCTTCATGTGCGGCGACACCGCGCCGACCGGGGTGATGCCCAGCAGGGTGACGTCGTCCAGCTCACCACTGTCCAGCACCACGACGCGCTTGGGCTGGGCCTTGATCTCGGCGGTGCCGGCCGCGTGCGTGACGCTGCGCGGGAAGCCGGCGGCGGCACCGGCGCTCGCGGCGGCGCCGGCCTGGGCGGTGTCCCCGCCCGACTTGCTGCCGCCGTCGCTGCCGCAGGCGGCGAGCAGGCTGGTGGAGAGGGCGACGGCGAGGACGGCAACGGGCAGTCGGCGGTTCATGGCGGTTCCTTGCATCGGGGACGAACGGGGACAGCAGGCGTGGGACGAACGGGAGACGAGCAGGAGTGGGGAGTTCAGGACAGGAGGATCAGCGCGCGGCCCGGCTCCGGGCGCGGGGCACGACCAGCGGCGTGCCGGTCTCCGGGTCGGGCACCACCCGGCACGGCACCTGGAAGACGCGCTCGACCAGCTCGGCGGTGAGGACGTCGGACGGCGCCCCGGCGGCGGCCAGCCGACCGTCCTTGAGTACCACCAGGTGGTCGGCGTACCGGGCGGCCTGCCCGAGGTCGTGCAGCACCATGACGACGGTGCGCCCGGCCTCGGCGTGCAGGTCGGCGACCAGGTCGAGGACGTCCAGCTGGTGGCGCAGGTCGAGGAAGGTGGTCGGCTCGTCGAGCAGCAGCAGCTCGGTGTCCTGGGCGAGCGCGAGCGCGATCCAGGCGCGCTGGCGCTGCCCGCCGGAGAGCCGGTCGACCTGCTGGTCGCGCAGTTCGGCCGTGCCGGTGCGGGCGAGCGCGTCCTCGACGGCGGCCTGGTCGGCCTTGGACCACGGGCTGAGCATCCGCTGGTGCGGGTACCGGCCGAGCCGCACCAGCGCCTCGACGGTGATCCCCTCGGGGGTGACGGGCTGCTGCGGCAGCAGTCCCATCCGCTTGGCGAGCGCCCGGGCGGGCATCCGGTGGATGTCGGAGCCGTCCAGGGTCACGGTGCCGGCGGCCGGGTCGAGCAGCCGGACGAGCCCGCGCAGCAGGGTGGACTTGCCGCAGGCGTTCGGTCCGACGATCGCGGTGACGGCGCCGCCGGGCAGTTCGAGGTCGAGCCCGTCGACGACCGTCCGGTCGCCGTAGCGCAGCCCGAGCCCGTGCGCGGCGAGCCGGTTGGCGGGCCGGTCCCCGGGCCGGTCCCCAGACGTGTCAGCGGCAGCGGCATCGGCAGCGCCAGCGGCCGCGTCGACTGACGCCAGGTCGCCGGACGCCGCGTCGCCGGACGCCAGGTCGTCGGTGGCGGGTGTGGTCATCAGCTGCTCCTCTGGGGAAGCCGGCCCTGGCGGATCATCAGCACCAGGAGCCAGGGCGCGCCGAGGGTGGCGGTGACGGCACCGACCGGCAGGCCGTGGACGGGGATCACGTGGAGCACGAGGAGGTCGGCGGAGAGCAGCAGCACGGCGCCGGTGAGCGCGGTGAGCCCGAGCGTGCCGAGGGTGGGCGGCCCGGCGAGCAGCCGGACCAGGTGCGGGACGGCGAGCGCGACGAACGCGACCGGGCCGGTGAGGGCGGCGGCCAGCGAGGCGAGGGTGATGCCGAGCAGCAGCAGCCAGAGCCGGTCCCGGCCGGGGGTGAGGCCGAGGCCGCCGGCGGAGTCGTCGCCGAGGTCGAGGACGGCGACCCGGCGCTGGCAGAGCGCGACGGCGCCAGCGGTGAGCGCGATGGCGGTGCCGCCGATCGTCACCTCGGTCCAGGTGCGGCCGTACAGCGAGCCGGTGGTCCACTGCATCGCGGAGGAGGCGAGTTCGGCCGGGAACCGTACGATCATCAGGTTCACGGCGGCGGCCAGGCCCTGCTGCACCGCCAGGCCGACCAGCACCAGCCGGGTGACGGCCATCTTCGAGCGCCAGGCGAAACCGCCGAGCAGCAGCGCCGCGAGCAGTCCGCCGCCGAGTGCGGCGAGCGGGATCAGCTGCGCCGAGGCGCCGGTGGCGAGCATCAGCACCGCGCCGAACGAGGCACCGCCGGTGACACCGATGGTATCGGGGGAGGCCAGCGGGTTGCGGAAGAGCCGCTGGAGCATGGAGCCGGCCATCGCCAGCCCGGCGCCCGCGATCAGCGCCGACACCACGCGCGGTGCCCGGAACTGCTGCACCACCAGGACGTTCCCGGGCTCGCCCTGCCCGGCGAGGGCGCGCAGCGCGTCCCACGCGGAGATCCGGACCTGCCCGGTGCCGAGCGCGACGCCGGTCAGCAGGACGAGCAGGGCGGCGGCCAGCAGCGACCAGGCCGCGGTGCGGGTGCGACGGCGGGCGAAGCTGCCCGCGGACATGACGAGCGCGCTCATCGGGCCACCCTCCGCGCCAGCACCGCGAGCAGCGGCGCGCCGAGGAAGGCGGTGACGATGCCGACCTCGATCTCGGAGGGCCGGACGACCAGCCGACCGAGCACGTCGGCGGCGAGCAGCAACAGCGGACCGGCGATCAGACAGCCGGGCAGCAGCCAGCGGTGGTCGTTGCCGAGCAGCGGGCGGACCAGGTGCGGGGCCGCCAGTCCGATGAACGCCACCGGTCCGCACACGGCGACCGCGCTGCCCGCGAGCAGGACGACGACGAGTCCGCCGGCGGTCCGGATCCGGGCCACCGGGACGCCCAGCGACTGGGCGGTCTCGTCGCCGAGCGCCAGCGCGTTGAGGGCGGGTGCGATCGCGAACGCGCCGAGCAGGCCGACGGCCAGGAACGGCAGCACGGGCAGGAGGGTGTCCAGGTGACGCCCGGCAATCGAGCCGGCCAGCCAGAACCGGGCCTCGTCCAGCGTGCGGTGACTGGCCAGCATCAGTGCGGAGGTCCACGAGGTGAGCACCACGCTGAGCACGGTGCCGGCGAGTGCGAGCCGGACCGGGTCCAGGTCGCCGGCGCGCCGGGACATCGCGTACACCGCGACGGCGGCGACGGCCGCGCCGAGGAAGGCGAACCAGACGTACTCGGCGGGGCGGGTGAGGTCCAGTGCGTAGATCGCGGCGACCACGGCGAGGCTCGCACCGTGGTTGATGCCGAGGGTGATGGGGGAGGCCAGCGGGTTGCGGGTGATGCCCTGGGCGACCGCCCCGGCGACGCCGAGCGCCGCCCCGACCGCCAGCCCGATCACCGTGCGCGGCACGCGCAGGCCCGTCACCACGTCGGCGTCACCGCCGTGGACGGCACCGGTCAGGGCGTCGATCACGGTGGACAGCGGGATGGATCGGGAGCCGAGCGCGAGGCTCAGCGCGGCGCACAGCGCGAGTGCGCACACGCCCGTGGCCAGCAGCAACGGCCGCTGCACCGCACGGGATCGCGGTGTCGCGGGGGCCGTGGCGGGGGCCGTGGCGTCCGGTGGATCGGTTCTCAACACGAGTCGACATCTTAGGTTAGCTTTGCCTAACTTCGTCAACCTTGGGGTGTTCGACCGATTTCCGAACGCCCTGGATGTGTCCCCGGATTGCCCTGGGAGCGCCCCTGTCGCGCCCCGGGCGTGCGCCGGGCGTGCTGAAGAACTGTAAGGTGAGCCTCACCTTATTCGATCACGCGGAGTTGATCTAGGGAGTACCGATGACCCCCGGCACACCCCTGCCCGTCGCGCCGCCCGGTGCCGCGCCGTCCGCCCCTGCCCTGCACGGCGACTACCGGCGCCTGCGCGAGCTCTGCCCGGTCCTGAACCTGCGCCTGATCGAGGACGCCGAACCGGGCCCCGCAGTCGCCGAGCGCGCCCCCGCGACCTCCGAGCCCGCCCCCGCAGCCGCCGACGGCTGGTACTCCGGAGCCGAACTCGCCACCGACGCCCGGGCCCTGGCCGCCGCCCTGGCCGGCGAGGAGGAGCGCATCGCCGCCGAACACGGCCGCGCCCCCCGCCCGCACGTCACCGCCTCCCGCCTGCTCCACCACTACGTCTGGTCGGCCTGCCTGCTGATCGCCGGCCCCTGGCACCTCGCCCGGCGGGTCCCCCTCGTCGACCCCGCCGACCTCTGGCTGCACGCCCCCACCGGCGACCTCGCGCTGCGCCCGCGCGGCCACGTCACCCGCCCCGGCGACGACGAACTGCGCGCCGAACTGCGCGCCGCCGTGGTCGCCCACGTCGAACCGGTGCTCGCCGCCTTCGCCGCCCCCACCCGGCGCCGGGACCGCGCCCTCTGGGGCATGGTGACGGACGACCTGGCCTCCGCCGTCTGGTACCTCGGCCGGATGCTCGGCCGGGAGGGCGCGGCGGTCGCCGCCGCCGGCGCGCTGCTGCCCGGTGGCACCCTCCCGCTCCCCGGCGCCGCCGACTTCCGCCGACTGCGCACCCCCGACGGCCGCGACCACCCCACCCGCACCCGGCTCGGCTGCTGCCTCTACTACGCCGTCAAGCCCGAGGCGCAGGCCTGCATCACCTGCCCGCGCACCACCGACGAGCAACGCCTGCAACGGTTCTGACGCCCTGTCGGTCGCCGCTCACCTCCGTGCACCCGGCCCTTCCGTGCAGGGACGGTTCGTTGTCAGTGGTGTCCGCTACGCTCGCGAGCATGATCGATTCGACGATGCGGGTGCGGATCGCCCGCCCCTCACGGGACCTCGCGGCGGCCGAGCGCTTCTACGTCGGCGGCCTGGGGCTCGACGTGCTGTGGCGCACCACCGAGCGGGTCTCCGGCGAGCACGACCTGCTGATGGTCGGTCCGCCCGGTGGCGCCTGGCACTTCGAGCTCACCCACGACCCGGAACACCCGCTGGAACCCACCCCGACGGTGGACGACCTGTTCGTCGTCTACCTCGGTGCGCCCGTGGACGACGCCCTCGTCGCCCGGCTGGAGGCCGCCGGCGGCACCCGGGTTGCCGCGCACAACCCCTACTGGGACGAGCACGGCGTCGTCGTGGCCGACCCGGACGGTTACCAACTGGCGCTCTGCTCCCGTAGTTGGGGAGCCTGACCGGTCGGGCGGCCGGGAAAATGCCGTGCCCGACGTCCGGTCCACCCGTTACCCTGCGCGCGAACCCGAAGGAGGGCCCTCACTTATGACCGTGCGCGGAACCACCGTGGACATCACGACGGCCGACGGCATCGCCGACGCCTACCTCGCCCACCCCGACGACGGGCGGGCCCACCCCGCCGTCATCCTCTACATGGACGCCTTCGGGGTCCGGCCCCACCTCCGGGCCATGGCCGACCGGATCGCCGCGGCCGGATACACCGTCCTGCTCCCCAACTCCTACTACCGGCACGGCCGCACGCCGGTCGTCGAGCTGCCGGAGCGGCTCGACCCGGACAACGACCCCTCGATCTTCGAGAAGCTCGGCCCGCTGCTCCAGACCCTCACCCCCGAGGTGACCACCCGCGACGCGGACGCCTACCTGCGCTGGCTCGCAGAGTCCCCGCTGGTCGAGGACGGCCCGGTCGGCATCACCGGCTACTGCCGCGGCGCCGTCCTCGCGCTGCGCACCGCCGCCAGCCACCCGGACCGGGTCGCCGCCGCGGCCGGGTTCCACGGCGGCGAGCTCGCCAGCGAGCGCCCGGACAGCCCGCACCTGGGCGCCCACCGGATCACCGCCGAGCTGTACTTCGGCCACGCCGACGAGGACCCGTCGATGCCGCCCGAGCAGATGGCCCGGCTGACCGAGGCCCTCACCGCCGCCGGCGTCCGCCACCGCGCGGAGGTCTACCAGGGGGCCTGGCACGGTTACACCCAGGCCGACACCACCCGCTACGACGCGGCCGGCGACGCACGCCACTGGGAGGCGCTGCTCGACCTGCTGAAGCGGACCCTCCCGGCCTGACCGCGGTCGGCGGGCCCCCGGGTCCGCCGACGGTCCGTCGGACCGCGGTCCGTACGTGCGGATCCGTCATCTCCTGTTGTTCACCGTCTGGTTACGCAACGGTCGGTGAGCGTTGGAGATCCCGTGTCGGCGGGCGGCCGGGGTCTGGTACCTGTCGACGGGCGAACGCCGTGTGATCGACGGGCGAACGACGACGAACGGGGGAGGGCCGGACCGACGGGCCGGTCCTCAGGGGGCGCCGGGGGGCGCCCGGAAGCAGTGGCAGCGGTGCACAGCGACCCGCGTCACCCGGCACCGAAGACCGGGACCACGCGGGCGGAACCAGGGGGGGGACCGAACGTGCAGGACACTCAGCACAACCAGAGCAACCAGGACATCCACTACATCCAGAACATCCAGAACATCCAGAGCACGAAGAGCGCACGGAGGGCGCAGGTCCTGCGGGAGACCCAGGCGGCCCTCGCGGCGGCGCTGGCGGAGGGCGTCCCGGGCGGGGTGCGGCCCGGCGAACTGGACTGCGACGGACGGACGTTGCGCTGGCTGGAGGCCGGGCGGCCCGACGGTCCGCCGGTGGTCCTGCTGGCCGGCAGCGGCACCTCGTCGCTGACCTGGGCCCCCGTGCTGCCCGAACTCGCCGCCCACCGGCGGGTCGTGGCGTACGACCGGGCCGGGCTCGGCGCGAGCGACCCCGCCCGGACGCCCGGCCCGACCCTCGAAGCCCAGACCGGCGACCTGGCCGCCCTGGTGGAACACCTCGACGCCGGACCGGCCCTGCTCGTCGGCCACAGCTGGGGCGGACTGCTCGCCCAACTCCTCGCCTGGCAGCGGCCGGAGTTGGTCGCCGGCCTGGTGCTGGTGGACCCGGCGCACGAGGAGTTCCAGCCACCGGCCGCCCGCGCCGCCGAGGCCGTCCTGCTGCGGCTGTGGCTGGTCAGGAGCGCGCTGGCACCCGCCGCGCTCGGCGCCAGGGGAGTGCACGCCCGGGCCGCGGCGGCCGTCGCCGCCCACCGCCACCAGCGGCGCACCGCCCTGGACGAGAACCGTCTGATGACCTCCGCCGTCCCCGAGATCCGGCGGCGCCGCTCGGCCGGGCGGCTGCCCGACGTCCCGGTGACCGTCCTGAGCGCGACCGACGGCCTGCCCAGGGTCATGCGCCGGCGCTGGACGATCCTGCAGTCGCGCGTCGCGGCGGGCGCCACTCGCGGTTCGCACATCGAGGTGCGCGGAGCCGGGCACGCCGTCCACGCCGACGACCCCCGGGCCGTCACCTCGGCCGTCCTGGAGGTCGCCGAGCACGCTGTCCGATAGGCCGGCCGGATGGGCCTGTCGGATGGGCCGGCCCGGTAGGCCGGCCCGCTACGGCGGTCCGACAGGCTGCTCGTCAGCCCGCTACGGCGGTCCGACAGGCCGCACGACACGCCGTCGAGCCTTCGGCCCAGGGTTTCGCCCGACGGGCCGAAGGCGCCCGGCTCGACCGCACAACCCCAGCTCGGACAGCGGGTGCTGAGCCTTCGACACCCTCTGGCACACTGTGTGCCGACGGCCCACTGGGGAGGGCCATGACACATGGGGGCGGGGCATGAGGGGTCCGGGCACCGTGCTCGGTGGGCGGTACGCGCTGACCGAGCGGATCGGCGGTGGCGGCATGGGGGCCGTCTGGCGGGCCGATGACACGGTGCTCGCCCGGCAGGTGGCCGTCAAGATCCTGCACTCGGCGCTGTTCGAGGACGACACCTTCGTCCAGCGGTTCCGGCGCGAGGCCCAGCTCGTCGCGGCGATCGACCACCCCGGCATCGTGGACGTCCACGACTACGGCGAGAGCGGCGGGGACGGGGACGAGGACCGTTGCGCCTACATCGTCATGGAGCTGATCGACGGCCGCCCGCTGGACCGGGTGCTCGCCGCCGACGGTCCGCTGCCGCCCGACCGCGCCCTCGCCGTGGTCGCGGCCGCCCTGGACGCCCTGCACGCCGCCCACCAGCGGGACATCGTGCACCGGGACCTCAAGCCGTCCAACCTGATGTTGCGCGCCGACGGCCGGGTGACCGTCACGGACTTCGGCATCGCCCGGGCGATCGCCAGCACCAAGATCACCGCCTCGCACGCGATCATCGGCACCGCGCTCTACATGGCGCCCGAGCAGGCCGAGGGCGAGGCCACCGGGCCGTCCTCCGACCTCTACTCGATCGGTGTGGTCTGCTACGAACTGCTCACCGGGCGGCCGCCGTTCGTCGGTGAGGGGGTGCTGGAGGTCGCGCTCAAGCACGTTCGCCAGCCGGTGCCGGAGCTGGCCGAAACGTTTCCGCGGGCGGTGCGGGACGTGGTCGCCAGAGCCCTGGCGAAGCGGCCCGAGGACCGGTTCGCGGACGCCGCCGCGATGGCGGCCGCGGCCCGGGCGGCGATCGGGGCCGAAGCGGACGAGCCGGACGTGGCGGACGTGGCTGACGGCGCCGCAGCAGACGAGGCCGCCCCAGCGGGTGGGGCCGAGGCCGGTGGGCCCGTGGCGAGCGCTGCCGAGGCCGGAGCGGTGGTCGCCGCGAAGGCGGTGAGCGCCGGGGTGGCCGACAGCCGGACCATCGACCTCAAGGCGGCGGCCGACATGCAGGAGCCCGTGGCCGCCAAGGTACCCGCGCAAATGGCTCCGGCCCCGGTGCCCGCCCCGGCGCCCGCCGCCGAGGAGGCCCCGGACCGCCCCGCCCCGGACGAGGTCGCGAAGGTGGAGCCGCAGCCGGTGACCGAAGCGGGCCGGCGCCGCTCGCGCCGCACGCTGCTGGTGCCCGTCGTCATCCCCGTGGTCATCTCGCTCGGCACCGCGACGGTCCTGCTGGTCGACCGGGGTTCCGGCGGAGCGGACACGGCCGTGCCGCCCGCCGCCCAGTCGACCGTGGTGGTGACGGCCCCGGCGACCCCGTCCGGCGGCTCCGCCCCGGCGACGCCCTCGACGGCGCCGCCGACCACCCCGGCGCCGATTGACACCCCGAGCGCGACGCCCACCGCCGGCCAGCCCCCGGCCGTCCCGAACCAGCCGAACCAGCCGGGCCTGCCCGTCCCGCCCCCCGGGCAGGGCGGGAACGGCGCGGCGGCGGGCGGCACCGGAGCCTCGGCGGGCCGGGGCACCGGCACGGGTTCGGCCGCCGGCGGCGCCGCCGCCACCGGCGGGAGCGCGGGCGGTGGCCAGACGAGCGGTCAGGCGGGCGCGGCGGGCGGCGGAGTCGCTGGTGGAGCGGGTGGCGCCGCCAACCAGCCGGGCGGCTCCAACCCCAACCCGCCGCAGCCCCCGGCCCAGACCACCTCCACCGGCTCGGCCGCGGGCACCGGCTCCCCGTCCGGCGGCGGCAACCCGCCGGCCCCGCAGGCCCCGACCCGCCCCGCCTCCTGCGGCGGCACCAGCTGGACCACCGTCGTCAGCGTGAAGGACGGCCGCCCGATCGGGATGGCCCACGACAACCTGAACGGCGACAACCCGATCGTGGTCGGCGGCGCCGCCCAGTACGGCTGGGTGCGCTCGACCGACCCGGGCGCCTGGACCCTGCTCAACGCCTGCAACAACGGTGGCCCGCTGCTCGTCCAGACCATGGACGGCAAGGTCACCCTCAACGGCGGCTTCAGCTTCCTGACCCGCTGGACGGTGCGCAACGGTTCGACGCAGGGTTCCTACACGCTGGCCGACTACCAGAACCAGAGCTGCATGACCAACAACGGCCCGGGCGCCGAGGTCACCATGGTCACCTGCACCCCGGGCAACCAGGCCCAGGAGTGGCGGTTCCAGTGACGGCTCCCGACGGGGTCGTCCTCTACTGGCGCCCGCTGTGCACGTACTGCATGAGACTGCGGCTCGGGCTGCTGTTCACCCGCCTGCGCTACGGCCGGCACTTCACCATGGTGAACATCTGGAAGGACCCGGACGCCGCCGCGTTCGTCCGCTCGGTGGCGGACGGGAACGAGACCGTGCCGACGGTCACCGTCGCCGGACGGCCGATGGTGAACCCGTCGCGCCGCCAACTGCTCGCCGCCGTCCGCGAGTACGCGCCGCAGGCCCTGCCCGGGCGTACCCGCTGAGGGGCCGCCGGAAAACCCCGCGACAGACCGGGAGCGCTCTGCCAGGCTGCCGTCGTCGTCATGGGGTCGAGCACGGACCCGCGACGGAGTGGATCGCGGCGCGAAGGGAGCACGGTGGAGTCGGAACGCGGGGTGCCACTGCTCGAACGGCCACTGCTGGAGGGTGAGTTCGTCCGTCTGGAGCCGCTGGGCCACCACCACGTGGCAGGCCTCGCGGCTGCCGCGGCGGAGGACCGCGCCTCCTACGGTTACACCTGGGTGCCCCCGGCGGACGGGATGGACGCCTACGTCGATGCCCAACTGGCCCGTACCGCCGGGGGGTTGTTGTCACCGTACGCGCAGGTCCACCGGGCGTCCGGGCGGGTGGTCGGGGCGACGGCCTTCTGGGATCCGCGCCGGGAGCCGCAGGACGGCCCGCTGTTCGCGATCGAGGTGGGGTTCACGTGGCTCGCGGCCTCCGCGCAGGGTACGGGCGTGAACCTGGAGGCCAAGTACCTGCTGTTCCGGCACGCCTTCGAGCAGTGGGGCGTGGCGCGGTTGGACCTCAAGACTGATGCCCGCAACGCCCGTTCGCGGGCGGCGATCGAGAAGACCGGTGCCCGGTTCGAAGGGGTGCTGCGGAACTGGTCGCGTTCTTGGGCGCCGGGAGAGGAGGGGTGCCTGCGGGATTCTGCGATCTTCTCGATCACGGCGCAGGAGTGGCCGGACTGCCGGGCGGGGATGGAGCGGCGGCTGGCCGGGATTCGGGAGCGCCGGAGGGCTTGAGGTCCGTCCGGATTCCGGCACTACGCCCTAGCAGACGTCCCGTCAGGGGACAAGGGCGGCAGGTGGCGGGACCTCGCCAAGCGGATGTGAAGGCTCCGTATGGAAGTTCTACAGACGTGTAAAGGTCGGCCACGACCCATTCGGGCCCGGGCTCGGCGTGTGCGCCTGGCGGGCGGTTGGGCGTTGCGGCTGGCGGCGGCCTGTGGTTCGGGTAGGAACTCTCGTTTCGTCGAGGTGAAATGCCCTGATTTGCCCGCCTGTTCGGCGGGTCGGGCGCGCTGGCGGGACCTGGCCAATCACTGAAGTAGACCTGTCAATTCACCTGTTGGATTGTCATGCTTCTTGGCATCCCCCAACGGCAGCCGCCACCCCCACCCTTGACGGCCTGCCGCTCGACCGCACGGGGATTCAGCACGTCAGCGCCCGTTCCGCCCCACAGGTGCCGACCCGGCCCCCGGGACGTGGCGTGACCGCGCTCACACGCGGTTTCCCGGAAGGACTCGTACGTGAAGCGAAAGCTCGCAGCCGTCGCCGTGCTCTCGGCCACGACCCTGCTGACCGGTGTGATCCAGGTGAGCGGCACCGCCGCCCAGGCCAGTCCGGCCCCGGCGCTCCAGGCGCAGGCCGCCGGGCAGCACGCCGCCGTCCTCGCCGTCGCCGACGGCCAGTCCGGCCCGCTCGCCCAGGCGCTCGCCCTCGGCGAGCAGGAGCGGCTGGTCGCCAAGGACGCCGTGGTGGACCAGGACGGCACCCGCCACCTGCGTTTCGAGCGCACCTTCGCCGGACTCCCGGTGCTCGGCGGCGACCTGGTGGTGCACCAGAAGGCCGACGGCTCCGTCAAGGCGGTGAACAAGGCCGTCGGCACCCGGCTCAGCCTGCCGAGCCCGACCCCGCGGATCCCCGCCGACAAGGCCGCCGAGGACGCCGCCGGAGCCGTCCGGGCCACCGTCGGCGTGACCCTCGACGCCGACGAGTCCCCGCTGGCCGACGTCCACCGGACCGGGGCCGCCGAGCTGGTGGTCTGGGCGACCGACGGCAACCCGCGCCTGGCGTACCGGACCACGGTGGAGGGCGTGCGCGCCGACGGCACCCCCAGCAGCCAGGTGCTGGTCACCGACGCGGCTAACGGCGCGGTGCTGTCCACCCACGAGAAGGTGAAGACCGCCGCCGGCACCGGCAAGGGCGTCTTCGTCGGCCAGGTCCCGCTGACCACCACCCAGAGCGGCTCGACCTTCGCCCTGAAGGACGCCTCCCGCGGCGGCCAGTCCACCACCGACATGAAGAACGGCACCTCCGGCGGTGGCTCGCTGTTCGCCAACCGGTCCAACAGCTTCGGCGACGGCACCGTCGGCAACCGCGAATCCGCCGCCGTGGACGCCCAGTTCGGCGCCGCGACCACTTGGGACTTCTACAAGAGCACGTTCGGCCGCAACGGCATCCGCAACGACGGCGTCGGCGCCACCAGCCGGGTCCACTACGGCAGCAACTACGTCAACGCGTTCTGGAACGACGACTGCTTCTGCATGACCTACGGCGACGGCTCCGGCAACACCCACCCGCTCACCGAGCTCGACGTGGCCGGCCACGAGATGACGCACGGCGTCACCGCCGCGACCGCCAACCTCAACTACTCGGGTGAGTCCGGTGGCCTCAACGAGGCCACCTCGGACATCTTCGGCACCATGGTCGAGTTCTACGCCAATCTGCCCTCCAACCCGCCGAACTACTGGCTCGGCGAGCTGATCAACCTGCGCGGCGACGGCAAGCCGCTGCGCTACCTGGACCAGCCGAGCCGGGACGGCAAGTCCGCCGACTACTGGTCGGCCGAGGTGGGCGACCAGGACGTGCACTTCTCCTCCGGCGTGGCCAACCACTTCTTCTACCTGCTCGCCGAGGGCAGCGGCGCCAAGACCATCAACGGCTTCGACTACGACAGCCCGACGTACGACGGCTCGACGCTCACCGGCATCGGCCGCGACAAGGCCGCGCAGATCTGGTACCGCGCGCTGACCGTCTACTTCACCTCCACCACCGACTACGCGGGCGCCCGCACCGGCACCCTCAGCGCGGCGGCGGACCTGTACGGCGCGGACAGCGCCGAGTACAACGCGGTCGCGGCCGCGTGGACGGCGGTCAACGTCAACTGACCCACCGGCCTCAGGGGCCGGGACCGCTGGGCCCGGCCTCTGAGGCCGTCCGAGGAGGGCCTGCCGGACCGTGGGTGCCGGGCGGCAGGGCCGGGCGGCGGGGGCGGCGGTGCGCGGACCACCGCCGCCCCCGCCGCAGCCGTGACCGCAGGTCCGCGGCGGGTCTGCGGCAAGTTCAGGGCAGGTCCGCGGCAGGTTCAGGGCATCTTCAGAGCAGGTTCACGGCAAGTCCTGGGCGACCTCCCACACATGCCCGGACGGGTCGGCGAACGCCGCCGTCCGCCGGCCCCACGGCTGGTCCACCGGCCCGTTCAGCAGCTTCACCCCGTGCTCGGCCAGCCTGGCGCAGACCGCCTCCACGTCCGCCACCTTGACGGTCAGCAGCGCCCGCACCCCCGTGCCGGGCGCGGCGACCGGCGCGGGCGCGACCAGCCCGGGCGCCTGGTCCGCCACGAGCAGGTTGAGCAGCAGGTTCCGCAGCCGTACGACCGCCGAGTCGGCGTCCTCGTGGACCACCGGCAGGCCGAAGACCTCCTGGTAGAACGCCTTCGCGGCGGGCACGTCCGCCACGAAGAGGGTGATGACCTCGACCTCGTCCAACTCCCCGATCACGCGCCCGTCCCTTCGCCGATGTGTGCTTGCCGCCGTGCCTGCCGTTATGTGTGCGCCCCCCGTGGTGGCGGCAACAACGAGCATGGCACGCACCACTGACAATCCATCAGGCAGAAGCCCGGTCGAAGCGGTCCTGGGCCGCGAGGACGGCATCGCCGTGGGTGGCGGCCCAGGCGCCGAGGGCGCGGATCGGGGCGAGCAGGGCGGCGCCCGCCTCGGTCAGGGCGTAGTCGACCCGGGGCGGGGCCTCGGCGTAGCGGTGGCGTTCGACCAGGCCGTTGTACTCCAGCCGTCGCAGCGCCTCGTTGAGCACCTTCGAGCTGATCCCGCCGATCCGGGTCAGCATCGCTCGCGGGCGCATCGGGCCCTGCTCGCCGAGGATGTACACCACCACGCTGTCCCACCGGTTGGCGAGGACGTCGAAGGCGAGGCGGGCACGGCAGTCGGCGGCGTACCGGCCTCCGCCGAGGTCGTCGGTCTCGTCCTCGGGGGCGGTCGTGGGGGAGGCGTCGAGCGTGGCGTTCAGGGCGACTTCGGCTTCCATGGGGACATCCTGCCCCGCCCGATGCCTACCGCGCGGTGCGCATCGATCCGAATAGCGTCCGGGGCACGGCAGTTCGCCGTCGACCTCGGTCGTGTTCGTCGAGCGTGAGGAGTGGATGGATCATGCGGATCGGCATTCTCGGTACGGGCGCCATGGCGGCGGCCCTGGGCGGGGCCTGGGCCCGGGCCGGGCACGAGGTACTGGTCGGCGGGCGTGACACCGCCGCGGCGGCCCGGCTCGCCGCCGCGCTGGGGGCGGCGGGCAGCGGCGGACCGGCGGACGCGGCGCGGTTCGGCGAGGCCGTCCTGGTCGCCCTGCCCGCCGACGCGGCGGTGTCGGCCGTCGAGCCGTTGGCGGCCGAACTGGCCGGGCGAACCCTGCTGGACTGCACCGTGCCGATGGCCCCGGGTGCGGCCGGACCGGTGCTGACCACGGCGGGGGCGGACGACTCCGTCGCCCGGCGCCTGGCCGAGGCGGCGCCGCAGGCCCGGGTGGCCAAGGTGTTCGGGATCTGCCACGAGAGCATCTGGACGCTGCCCCGGCCGGCCTTCGAGGGTGCGCCGCTCGCCGTCCCGTTCTGCGCGGACGACCCGGGGGCCGCCACCCAGGTCACCGAACTGGTCACCTCGATGGGGTGCACGCCCGTCCCCTGCGGCGGCCTCGACCGGGCCGCCGTGCTGGAGGCGACCGCCGTGTACGCGATCGGCGTCTGGTGGTCCGGCGGCGAGGCCCGCCACGCCTTCCCGACCCCGGCGCTGGCGCCCGGGGCGGCGGACGACTGACCTCGCCTGTCGCCGCCCGACCTCGCCTGACCTTGCCGCGGAGCCGTCCGGGGTGCCCAGCCGGGCCGGTCCGACGTGCTCAGCAGGACTGCGCGGGGGCGGCGTCGCGCGGACTGCCGGCTGCCTCCGACAGCGCTGTCGCGGGCAGTCCGGAGGTGGCTGGTGCGCGACGACGGTAGCGCTGCTCGGTCGCGGTGAAGGCGGCGAGCAGCAGCGCGGCCGCCGCCGCGCCGACCGTGATCGCGAACGGCGCGGCGGGCGCGAAGTGCGCGGTTGCCCAGCCGCCCAGGAAGGTGCCGGCCGACTGGGCCAGGATCAGCGCGCTGACCAGCGCCGCCATCGCCTCGCCCAGTCGGACGGCCGGGACCGTCCGCTCGACCAGCCCGAACATCGTGATCATCTGCGGCGCGACCGCCACCCCCAGGAAGCCGACGGCGGCGGTCAGCGTCCACAGGTTCCCGCCGGAGAAGAGCAGGACGCAGGACGCGACGAACAGCAGCACCGTGCCGGCCCGGAGCCGGGACGGCAGCTCCCACCGCGCGGGCAGGCCGGCGGCGGCGACCCCGGCGAAGGCGCTGGTGAAGCCGATGAACCCGTACAGCAGACCGGCCGCGCCCGGCCGGCCGAGGCTCTCCGTGGTCGCGGTGACCCCGACCTGCACCGAGCCGAAGCAGGCGCCCAGCAGCGCCATACCGAGCATCAGCAGGACGTACGGGGTGTTCAACAGGTGTTCGGTGGAGCGGGCGTGGGACTTCGGGACGCCGGGGGACGCGGTCGGGTGCAGCGCGAACAGCGTCGCGCAGACGCCGGACAGCGCGGCTGCCGTCAGCAGCCCGGCCGCGGGGGAGGCCAGGGTGGCGAGGACGCCGACCAGGGCCGGGCCGGCGGTGAAGCTGACCTCGTCCACGATCCCGTCCAGCGACAGCATGGAGGACGTCAACTCGGCGTCCCCGGCGGCCAGTCGGACCCAGCGGCTGCGTGACAGCGGTCCGACCAGCGGGACGGACAGGCCGATGAGTGCGGCGGGCGCGATCTGCCAGCCGAGCGGCAGCCCGCGCTGTGAGGCGGCCACCAGGGCCACCAGGGCTGTCGCGTTGACCAGGGCCGCGACCAGGCCGACCGTGCGCTGGCCGCGGCGGTCCGCCAGCCGGCCGACCAGCGGCCCGCCGATCGCCTGGCCGCCCGCCAGGGCTCCGGCCACCAGGGAGCCGCGCCACACGCTGTCGGTGTTCCGGCTGACCAGGAGCAGTGTGCCGATCGGACTCATCGCGTTGGGCAGGCGGCCCAGCAGTGACCACAGCAGCACCCGGCCACCGGTCAGCTGTGCCGCCGTACGGAACTTCACGACCACGGACATCGGTACGACCCCACACGGAGCCGGCCCGGGCGCCCGCCTCCCGTCACCGGCCCGACCAGGCGACAGCGACCCGCGGGTGAGCCTCGACCGTAGGGGCGCGACGGGACCTCGGGTAACCGTCCGATCACCCATCGGAGTGGGTGGGGGTGCGGGGGTGGGGTTGGAGGAGTGGACAAACAGATGTCAGATGACAGATTTCAACATCTGTCATCTGACATCTGTTAGCCGTTATCTGTCGGCTGTCATCTGACGCCTGACGCCCGTCACTCTTCGGTGCCGCCGTTCTCCCGTCGCTGGCGCATGAGCGCGTCGTACTCGGCGTGCACCCGGCGGTCCATCGCGAGGGCGAACTGGGCGTCCACGACCGTGCGGGCCAACGGCCGTACCCGCAGGACGCGTTCGGTGAGCCGGGCGGCCTCGCCCGGTGGCAGTGGGGTGTCGGCGGCGAGGGCGCCGAGCAGGTGCTCGCGGGTCAGGTCGATGAAGAGCTCCGCGATGGCGTCCACGTGCTCCTGGGTGCGCCGGCTGGTCTCCAGCACCACGGACAGCGGTACGCCCTCCGCGACGAGCGCGGTGGTGGCGTCCATCAGGCGGCGGCTGATGTGGGTGATCCCGTCCTCGTCGATGGTGATGTAGCCCTGGGCGATCGACTCGGCGGTGTTCTCCTCGGTGAGTTGGTCCCCGAACGCGGCCACCAGCTGGTCCCAGTCCAGGCGCACCGGGGTCTCGTCCGACCAGGGTGCGACGATCGCCGCCTCCAGTCCGATCAGCTCCGCGACGTCCCGACCGCTCTCGCCGGCGCCGATCAGCTCGGCGATGCCGCCCAGGGTGTGGCCGCGCTCCAGCAGCTCGCCGATCATCCGCAGCCGGGCCAGGTGCTCCTCGCCGTACCAGGCGATCCGGCCCTCCTTGCGGGGCGGCTGGAGCAGCTTGCGTTCACGGTAGAAGCGCAGCGTCCGGGTGGTGATGCCGGCCGCTTCGGCCAGTTCCTCCACCCGGTACTCGCGTTTTCTGTCGCCCGCAGCAGCTCTGACCTTGTCCACGGCGATCAGCATAGGTCCGTGGTCGGCGGGGGTTCCCCGAATCGGGTGGTCGCGCTTCTTCCATCCGTTGTCAGCAAGGGCTACCCTGCCAATCATGCCAGTGATTACTGGCGTGATCGGCCGGAAGTGCGAAGACCCCCGCCCCATCCCCAGGAGGAGGCCGCATGGCATCCAGCAGCAAGCGCCCCCGCTCCGGCACGTCCGGCGCACCGGGCGCACCCGGCGAGGCCCGTGCGACCGGCGGGTCCGCAGCGACCGACGCGTCTGCCGTGGCCGTCGTGGCCGACGCGACCGCAGCGACGGACGAAGCCGACGGGTCCGTGGCGGACCGGGCCGTCCCGCACGTCCGGGTGGCGGTGATCGGCTCCGGTTTCGGTGGCCTCGGGGCCGCGGTCCGGCTGCGCCGGGCCGGGATCACCGACTTCGTCGTCCTGGAGCGCGCGGACTCGGTCGGCGGCACCTGGCGCGACAACAGCTACCCCGGTTGTGCCTGCGACGTGCCCTCGCACCTCTACTCCTTCTCCTTCGCGCCCAACCCCGAGTGGCCGCGCAGCTTCTCCGGCCAGCCGGACATCCGTGCCTACCTGGAGAAGGTCGCCACCGTCTTCGGCCTCCGCCCGCACCTGCGCTTCAACACCGAGGTTCTGGAAGCACGTTGGGAGAGTGAGCAGACCCGCTGGCGGATCACCACCTCGGCCGGGCAGTGGACCGCCGACGCCATCGTCTCCGCCGCCGGACCGCTCGCCGACCCGCAGATCCCCGACCTGCCCGGGCTGAACACCTTCCCCGGCAAGGTGTTCCACTCCTCCCGCTGGGACCACGACTACGACCTGACCGGCAAGCGCGTCGCGATGGTCGGCACCGGCGCCTCCGCCGCCCAGATCATTCCGTCGATCCAGCCGCAGGCCAGCAAGTTGACGGTCTTTCAGCGAACCCCGGCCTGGGTGCTGCCGCGCCGCGACCGCGAGATCAGCCAGCTCGAGAAGTGGCTGCACGACCGGCTCCCGATCACCGGGAAGATCCGCCGCGGCACGCTGTTCGCGCTGCGCGAGATCCAGGTCGACGCCTTCGTCCGCCGCCCCGGGCTGCTGCGTGTGGTGCAGCGACTCGCCGAACGCCACCTCGCCCAGGGCGTCGCTGACCCGGCCCTGCGCGCCAGGCTCACCCCGGACTACCGGATCGGCTGCAAGCGCATCCTGCTCAGCAACACGTACTACCCGGCCCTGGCCGCGGCCAACACCGAGGTCGTCTCCGCCGGCCTGCGCGAACTGCGCGGCTCCACCCTGGTCGCCGCCGACGGCAGCGAGCACGAGGTCGACGCCATCGTCTTCGGCACCGGCTTCCACGTCACCGACATGCCCATCGGCTCCCGGGTGTTCGGCGCCAACGGCACCAGCCTGGCCGAGGAGTGGAAGGACGGCATGGAGGCGCTGCGCGGCTCGACCGTGCACGGCTTCCCGAACCTGTTCTTCGTCATCGGCCCCAACACCGGCCTCGGCAACAGCTCGATGATCCTGATGATCGAGTCCCAGCTCAACTACGTGATCGACGCGCTCACCACGCTCGGCTCGATCGGCGCCACCGCGATGCAGCCGACCGTCCGCGCCCAGCGCCAGTGGAACCTCGAACTCCAGCACCGGATGGACCGCACCGTCTGGACCACCGGCGGCTGCCGCAGCTGGTACCTGGACCCGAGCGGCCGGAACACCGTGCTCTGGCCCGGTTCCACCAGCGCGTTCCGTCGCGCGACCCGCAAGGTCGACCTCGGCGAGTACGAGCTGATCATGCGTGCCCCGTCGGCCCGGGCCGACGCCGGGGCCGCCACCCCGACCGCCGAGGAGGTTTCCGGGTGAGCCGCCATCTGCCCGCCGACTACGTCCAGCCCACGCCCGTCGAGGAGTTGAGCGTCCGCTCGGCCGACGGGGTCCGGCTGCACGTCGAGATCCACGGTCAGCCCGGCGCGCCGACCGTGGTCCTCTCGCACGGCTGGACCTGCTCAACCCCCTTCTGGGCGCCGGTGATCCGCGAACTCGCCGACCGCTACCGGGTGGTGGCCTACGACCAGCGCGGCCACGGACGGAGCGAGATCCCACCGAGCCGCGCCCGGTACTCCACCCGGGCGCTCGCCGAGGACCTGTCCGCCGTGCTCGCCCGGACCGTCCCGGCGGGGGAGCGGGCCGTCCTGGCCGGTCACAGCATGGGTGGGATGACCATCATGGCCGCCGGCGGCCGCCCCGAGGTCGCCGAACGAACCGCCGCCGCCGTGCTGATCTCCACCGGTCCGGGTGAGCTGGTCGCCGAACTCGCCGTCCTGCCGGACGCGGTGCGGGCCCCGGGCCTGCGCCGCTTCCTGCACCGGCGGCTGCTGCGCTCCCGGTTGCCGCTCGGTCCGGTCTCGCCGGTCACCCGTGTCGCGCTCAAGTACGCCACCATGGGGCCGAGTTCGCCGGCGGGGCAGGTCGAGGCGACGGCCCGGATCGTGCACGCCTGTCCGACGGCCGTCCGCGCGCACTGGGCCGGTGTTCTCGACCGGCTGGACGTCCACGCCGGGCTCGCCCGGCTCGCCGCGCCCACCTCCGTCGTCGTCGGTACCGCCGACCGGCTGACCCCGCCGGTCCACGCGCACCGCATCGTCGCCGAACTGGCCGACCCCCAGGGACTGTTGATGCTGCCCGGGGTCGGTCACATGTCGCCGTTGGAGCGGCCCGCCGAGGTCGCCGCCGAGATCCACCGGATGGCCGTCGCGTACCTGTCCGACGCGCCCGCCCCCGCCCTCGCTCCCGTACCCGTCCCCGCCCCCGCTGACGAGAGGACCGCCGTCGCATGAACGCCATTCCACCGTTGTCCGCACAGGTCGTCGTCATCACCGGGGCCGCGCGCGGGGTCGGTGCGTCGCTCGCCCGCAAGCTTTCCGGGCGCGGGGCCAAGGTCGCCCTGCTGGGGCTGGAACCGGAGGAGCTCAAGGCCGTCGCGGCGCAGTGCGGCGCCGGCGCGACCAGCTGGGAGGTCGACGTCACCGACCTCGACGCGCTCACCGACGCCGCCCGCCGGATCAAGGACCACTACGGCCGGATCGACACCGTCGTCGCCAACGCCGGGATCGCCATCGGCGGTCCGCTGACGGACAGCGATCACCGGGCGTTCAGCCGGGTCATCGAGGTCAACCTGCTCGGCAGTGTCGCCACCGCGCGGGCCTTCCTGCCTGCGCTCACCGAGAGCCGCGGGTATCTGCTCCAGATCGCCTCGCTCGCGGCACTGACGCCCGCGCCGCTGATGAGCGCGTACTGCGCCAGCAAGTCCGGAGTGGAGGCGTTCGCCCACTCGCTCCGCGCCGAGGTCGCGTACCAGGGCGTCAAGGTGGGTGTCGGGTACCTGAGTTGGACCGACACCGACATGGTGCGCGGGGCGGACGAGGACACCGTGCTCCGGCAGATGCGCACCAGGCTGCCGTGGCCGGCCAACAAGACGTACCCGCTGGAGCCGGCGGTCGACCGGATCGTCGCCGGCATCGCCCGTCGCTCCGCGCACGTCTACGCCCAGGCCTGGCTGCGCGGCATGCAGCCGGTCCGCTGGATCCTGCCGAGCCTGATCGCGGCCGTGGGTTCCCGCGACGTGGCCCGGATCGCCCCCCAGCTCGCCGCCACCGCGGCCTCCCGTCTGCGTGCCGTCGGCGCCGGCGGAGCCGCCGACACGGCGGTGCGCGGTACCGGGAGCGGGAGCGGGGCGAACGCCTGACAGTCGACCGCTGACAGGTAGCAGCTGACAATCGACAGCGAACAGATAACAGATTTCGAAATCTGTTATCTGTTTGCTGTCATCTGTCACCCCAGCACCACCTCCGGCTCACCCCCCGCGATCCCCATGAGCGTCTCCAGCGCCCGACCCAGCACGGCCATCGACGGCGAGGCCAGTCCGACCCGGACGGCGGAGGGGGAGCGGCGCGGGTCGACGGCGAACGCCGCCGCCGGCGTGACGGCGATGCTGGCGCGCGCCGCGGCGGCGACGAAGGTCTCCGCCCGCCAGGGCGACGGCAACTCCCACCACAGGTAGTACGAACACGGGTCGGCCCGCACCCGCTGCCCCGTCAGGATTTCGCGGGCCAGCAGCTGGCGCGCCGTCGCGTCGGCACGCTTGGCGGTCGCCACGGCGGCGACCGTGCCGTCCCCGATCCAGCGCACGGCGGCCTCCAGCGCGAAACCGCCCGGCGCCCAGCCGCCCGAGCGCAGCGCCGCGGCCACCCGGTCGCGCAGCGGCGCGGGGGCCACCGCGAATCCGGTGGTCAGCCCGGGGGCGAGCCGCTTGGAGAGGCTGTCGACCAGGACGGTGCGCTCCGGTGCCAGGGCCGCCAGCGGGGTGAGCCCGGGGCGCAGGAAGGACCAGATCGCGTCCTCGACGGCCGGCAGGTCCAGGCGGCGCAGCTCCTGCGCCAGGGCCGCCGTCCGCTCGAACGGCAGGCTGCCGCCGAGCGGGTTCTGCAGCCGCGGCTGGAGGTAGACGGCGTGCAGCGGCGCGCTGCGCTGGGCGTGGGCGAGGGCGTCGGGCAGCACGCCCGACTCGTCCACCGCCAGCGGGACGAGCGTGATGCCCAGGCGCTGCGCGAGGGCCTTGACCACCGGGTAGGTGAGCGCCTCGACCCCCAGCCGGCGCCCGGGCGGCACCAGGGCGGCGAGCGCCGCCCCGAGGGCCTGGCGCCCGTTCCCGGCGAACAGCACGTCCTCGGCGGCCACGTCCCACCCGGCGGAGCCGTCGGACGCCAGCGCCGCGAAGGCCTGCCGTGCCGCGTCCGTCCCGGCGGCCCCGACCGGCCGCAGCGCGGCGCCCAGTGCGTCGGCCCGCAGCAGCGGGGCGAGTCCGCCGGCCAGCAGCGCGGACTGTTCGGGCACCACCGGATAGTTGAGCTCCAGGTCGACCGGCGCCCCGGTGGGCTCGGTCAGTGGCACGTGCGGGCCGCCGCCCGTGCCGGGGCCGGCGGCGGCCCGGACGAAGGTGCCGCGCCCGACCTCGCCGCTGGTGAGCCCGCGCCGGACCAGTTCCCGGTAGACACGCCCCGCTGTTGAGGGCGCGATGCCCCGGCTGCGGGCGAAGGCGCGCTGGGTGGGCAGTTGCTGGCCCGGTCGTAGTTGCCCGTCGGTGATGGCGGCGGCGATCTCGTCGGCGATCAGGCGGTAGTCGTCCATCGGTGTCCCCCCGTACGGTCGGCGGCTCGGCGGTTCGGCGGGCATCCCGCGGGCCCGGTCGGGCAGGGCTCCGGCCGCCCGGGCCAGGCGGGCCCTAAATTGCACCGAGCGCAAAGTCATCATTGCATCGAGATCGTCACACGGCCTAGCCTCCTCGCATGGACGTGCTCATATCCGCCGTGGACCCGCACGCCGTGCTCGGAATCGCCGCCGTGGCGCTGGGCATGGTGCTGACGCCGGGGCCCAACATGATCTACCTGGTCTCGCGCTCGATCGCCCAGGGCCGCCGCGCCGGGCTGGTGTCCCTGATCGGCGTCGCGGTCGGCTTCCTGGTCTACCTCGCCGCGGTCACGGCGGGCGTCGCGGCCGTGTTCTCGGTGGTGCCCGTCCTCTACACCGCGATCAAGCTGGCTGGCGCCGGGTACCTGCTCTGGCTGGCCTGGAAGGCCGTGAAGCCGGGCGGTGCGGCGGTCTTCGCCCCGCAGCAGCTGCCGCCGGACCCGCCGCGCCGCCTGTTCGCGATGGGGTTCCTGACCTGCCTGCTCAACCCCAAGATCGCGATCATGTACATCTCCCTGCTGCCCCAGTTCGTGGCGCCGGAGCGCGGTCACCTCGCCGTGCAGAGTCTGGTGCTGGGCCTGACCCAGATCGCCGTGGCGGTGACCTTCAACGGTCTGATCGCGATGAGCGCGGGCAGCATCGCGTCCTTCCTCAACCGCCGCCCCGGCTGGCTGCGGATCCAGCGCTACGCCATGGGCACCGTTCTCGGCGGCCTCGCCGTGCACATCGCTGCCGACCGCGCCAAGGCCGTCGCGGCCTGACCGGGCACCCGGGAGCTCCGAGCATCCGCGCCGCCACGCGCTCGACGGCCTCGGCGTACACGTTGCGTGAGCAGGGAGGTTGCACTCGGTGTGGGCGCGGCTGCGGCGAGTCGGTACCGTCAGGGGCATGACCACAGCCTTGATCACCGGCGCGACCGCCGGCATCGGAGCCGCGTTCGCCCGCCGGCTCGCCCGCAGCGGCTACCGGCTCGTCCTGGTGGCCCGTGACACCGAGCGCCTGGAGCGCGCCGCCGCCGACCTGAGCGCGAAGTACGGAGTGGAGGCGGAGGTGCTGACCGCCGACCTCGCGACCGAGGAGGGCATCGGTGCCGTCGAGGCCCGGCTCGCCGACTCCGCCCGCCCGGTGGACCTGCTCGTCAACAACGCGGGCTTCGGCAACAAGGGCGCGTTCCTGACCGTCCCGCTCCAGGACGAGCTGGACATGCTGAAGGTGCACGTCGAGGCGATCCTGCGGCTGACGACGGCCGCGCTGCCGGGGATGCGCGAGCGCCGCCGGGGCGCGATCGTCAACGTGGCCTCGGTGGCGGCGTTCCTGCCGCGCGGCACGTACGGCGCGAGCAAGGCGTGGGTGGTGAGCTTCACCCAGGGCGTGCTGCGCGACCTCGGCGGCACCGGGGTGCGGATGATGGCGCTGTGCCCGGGCTTCACCCGGACCGAGTTCCACGAGCGGGCCGGCATGGGCACCGGCAACATCCCGGCCTGGTCCTGGCTCTCGGCTGAGCGGGTGGTGGACGAGGCGATGCGCGACCTGGCCCGCGGCCGCTCGTTGTCCGTCCCGGGTAAGCGCTACAAGATCGCGGTCGCGGTCGCCCGTCTGCTGCCGTCCGGCAAGCTCGGCGGTCTTTCCTCCAAGGCGGCCCGCACGTACCGGGCGGACTGAGCGAAAGGGGCGGACGGAGCAAAAGGGGGTCGGACGCAGCGGAAGGGTCGGGCGGTCGGTCGGGTCCTCGCAGGGCGGGAGTCGCTCCCCACCCGCGGGAATAGAGCGTATCTCACTATTAGCTTGTCTAACTATGAGCTTTTCTCGCTATGCTGGCGGCCACCCGACCGTCCGACCCTGGGAGGCCCGCCCTTGAGGCCCGACGCCATCGACTGGACCCCGCCCGCGCGCGCCGAGGGCGAGCCCCGCCCGCCGGCCCAGTGGCGGCGCATCCTGGCGCTGTTCCGCCCGTACACGGGCCGCCTCACCGTGGTCGGCCTGCTGGTCGCCGCCTCCGCCGTGGTGTCCGTCGTCTCGCCGTTCCTGCTGAAGGCCGTGCTGGACACCGCCATCCCGCAGGGCCGGACCGGGCTGCTGAGCGTGCTCGCCCTCGGCATGGTCGCCGCCGCCGTGGTGAACAGCATCTTCAACGTCCTCCAGACGCTGATCTCCACCACCGTCGGCCAGCGCGTCATGCACGACCTGCGCACCGCCGTCTACGGCCACCTCCAGCGGATGTCGCTGGCCTTCTTCACCCGCACCCGCACCGGCGAGGTGCAGTCGCGGATCGCCAACGACATCGGCGGCATGCAGTCCACGGTGACCTCCACCGCCACCAGCCTGGTCTCCAACTTCACCGCCGTGATCGCCTCCGTGGTCGCCATGGTCGCCCTGGACTGGCGGCTCACCGTCGTCTCGCTGCTGCTGCTCCCGCTGTTCGTCTGGATCAGCCGCCGGGTCGGCAGTGAGCGCAAGAAGATCACCACCGAGCGGCAGAAGCAGTTGGCCGCGATGAGCTCGGCGGTCCAGGAGTCGCTCTCGGTCAGCGGCATCCTGCTCGGCCGCACGATGGGCCGCTCCGACTCGCTGGCCCGGGAGTTCACCGAGCAGTCCGACCAGCTCGCCGACCTCGAAGTGCGGGCCAGCATGGCCGGGCGCTGGCGGATGAACACCATCCAGATCGTGATGGCGGCGATGCCGGCGGTGATCTACTGGGCCGCCGGGCTGGCCGCCGCCGACGGCGCGCCGATCGTCTCGGTCGGCACCCTGGTCGCCTTCGTCTCGCTCCAGCAGGGCCTGTTCCGCCCGACCGTCAGCCTGCTCTCCACCGGGGTGCAGGTACAGACCTCGCTCGCGCTCTTCCAGCGGATCTTCGAGTACCTCGACCTGCCGGTGGAGATCGCCGAGCAGCCCCGGCCGGTCAACCTCACCGGGATCCGCGGCGAGGTCCGGTTCGAGGGCGTCGACTTCCGCTACGACCCGGAGCAGGAGCGCCCGACCCTGTCCGGCGTCGAACTCAAGGTCCCGGCCGGGAGTTCGCTGGCCGTGGTCGGCGAGACCGGCTCCGGCAAGACGACGCTCAGCTACCTGGTGCCCCGGCTCTACGACGTCACCGGTGGCCGGGTCACCATCGACGGCGTGGACGTGCGCGAGCTCTCCTTCGACACCCTCGCCCGCGCGGTCGGCGTGGTCTCCCAGGAGACCTACCTCTTCCACGCCTCGGTCGCCGAGAACCTGCGCTTCGCCAAGCCCGGGGCCACCGACGACGAACTGGTCGCGGCCGCCCGGGCCGCGCAGATCCACGACACCATCGCCGCGCTGCCGGACGGCTACGACACCCTGGTCGGCGAACGCGGCTACCGCTTCTCCGGCGGCGAGAAGCAGCGCCTCGCCCTCGCCCGCACGATCCTGCGCAACCCGCCGGTGCTCATCCTCGACGAGGCCACCAGCGCGCTCGACAACCGCACCGAACGCGCCGTCCAGCAGGCCGTCGACACCCTCGCGGCCGACCGCACCACCATCACCATCGCGCACCGGCTCTCCACCGTCCGCGCCGCCGACCAGATCGCGGTCCTGGACCACGGCGAGGTCGTCGAGCTCGGCACCCACGACGACCTGGTGGAGCTGAACGGCCGGTACGCGGCGCTGCTGCGCCGGGAGGCGCCGGAGGCGGCCGCCGTCCTCGGGCACGTGTGACCGAGGACGGCGGGTCGACCACGGCAGCGGGTCGACCACGGCAGCGGGTCGACCAGGACGGCGGGTCGGCGGCAGCGGGTCAACCAGGGCAGCGAAGCCCTACGCCGCCTTCGGCACCTCGTTGTAGCTCCCCACGACCTCCTGGCCGGACAGCCGCTGGATCGCCGCCATCACCTCGTCGGTCACCTGCCGACGGGCCTTCAGCGAACGGGCCTGCCCGTGCAGCTCGTCGAAGTGCAGCGGCTCGCCGAAGCGCACCGTCACCTTCTTGACCCGCGGCACCCGCTTGCCCACCGGCAGGATCTGCTCCGGCCCCTCGAGCGCCACCGGCACCACTGGTACGCCCGCGGTGAGCGCCAGCCAGGCGACGCCGGTCTTGCCCCGGTAGAGCCGGCCGTCCAGCGACCGGGTGCCCTCGGGGTAGATGCCGAACGCCTTGCCGTCCTCCAGGATCTCGAGCGCCGACTCCAGCGAGGCCTGAGCGGAACGGTAGGTGCCGCGCTCGACCGGCACCGCGCCGATCGCCTCGAAGAAGCCCTTGGAGACCTTGCCCCGGAGCCCGGGGGCGGTCCAGTACTCGGCCTTGGCCAGGAAGTGCACCCGGCGCGGCGCGGTCAGCGGGATCACCACGCTGTCGATGAACGAGAGGTGGTTGCTGGCCAGGATGACCCCACCCTTGCGCGGCACGTTCTCGGCACCTTCGATGACCGGCCGCCAGATACCGCGCGAGACGGGTTTCAGCACCAGCCTGGTGACGAGATCGAGCATGTTCCCTCCCTGGACGAACGACCGCCCGGGAGGTGCCCGGGCCCGCAATCAGATCCGCAGACTACGACACCCACCCCCGCGCCCGTCCACTCCCGGCCACCGTGGCGCGCACCACGGCCGGGTAGGGTACGGCCGTCCGAACAGCGCACAACCCGCAGTACCAGGAGGGAAAGCATGGAGAGCACCGAGGACATCAAGGCCATGTTCGACCGGTTCGACAAGGACGGCGACGGCAAGATCACCGCGGCTGAGTACGCGCTGGTCGCCAACGAGATGGGCGACCACGACGTGACCATATCGATGGCCGAGGCGCTGATCCACACCATGGACACCGACCACGACGGTGTGCTGACCTTCGCGGAGTTCCTGGCCGCCCGCCGCCGCTGAGCCCGCGCGCCGGACGGGGCCGGCCGCCGCACCGGCGGTCCCGGCCCCGTCCGGACGGGCTCTGAGGGCCCGTTGCGCCGCCCCGGCGTCAGTCCCGCACCGGGAACACCCGGCGCACCACCCGCTCCGCCGCCCCGCCGTCGTCCCAGACGCAGAACCGCGCCCGGAACCGCGCCCGCGCCGCCGGCTCCGGATCGCCCGCCAGCAGCGCCTTCGCCAGCCCCTCCGCGTCCACCGTGACCGCGCCCGGCGGCTCGGCGAACAGGTCGAAGTAGACCCCGCGTTCGCGCTGGTACTCCTCCCAGTCCGGGGCGAAGACCACCACCGGCCGGTCCAGCACCGCGTAGTCGAACATCATCGAGGAGTAGTCCGTCACCAGCGCGTCCGCCGCGAGGTACAGGTCCTCCACGGTCGGGTGCGCCGAGACGTCCACGATCTCGGCGGCGTCCTCGCCCGCCGTCAGGTCGCCCGGCCCGCCGGTGTGGAAGTAGTGCGTGCGCACCAGCAGGGTGAAGCCGGGGCCGAGCCGCCGGGCCAGCTCCGCCACGTCCAGCAGCGCCACGTATCCGCGCCCGTCGCCCCGGTGGGTCGGCGCGTACAGCACCGCGGTGGTGCCCGGGCGCAGCCCGAGCCGCTCGCGCATGGCGCGCACCTCGGTCGGGGTGGCGTTGGCGAGCCGGTCGTTGCGCGGGTAGCCGGTGTCCAGCATCTCGTACCGGCCGGGGAAGGCGCGGGCGAAGTGCTCGCTGGTGTGCGGGTTGGAGGAGACCAGGAAGTCCCAGCGGTCGATGGCCTCCTGGAGCCGGTCGAAGTCCATCCCGGCCGCCGCCTCGGGGCGCTCGCGCAGGTCCATGCCCATCGCCTTGAGCGGTGTGCCGTGCTGGGTCTGGACGTGCACCGTGCCGGGCCGCTTCGCCATCGTGCGCGGGAAGTTGACGTTGTTGACGAAGTACTTGGCGGTCGCCATCGCCTTGAGGTAGGCGGGGGTGTTGACGATCACGTACGGGACCCCGGGCGGCATGGTGGCGGCCTGCTTGCGGTTCTCCACCACCCACACGCCCCGGATCTGCGGGGCGAGTTCCTTCGCCTTCTCGTAGATCGCGGCCGGGCTGCACGCGTAACCCCGGTGCCAGTACGCCGCGTAGACCGCCAGGTGCTCGTCCAGCGGCAGCCGCCGGAAGGCGTTGTACGCGGTGAACCGGGCGCTGCTGCGCACGCCCTTCTTCACCGCCGGAGCCACCGCCCGCGCCCCGCGCTTGAGGTCGCGCGGAAGCCGCCCGGTGCGCCGCAGCTCCGCGTACGCGACGCGCGCGCCCCGCGCGGCCAGCCGGTACTGCACCCCGCGCACGCCGCCGGGGAAGCGGTAGTCGGCCGGGCGGTGCCGGGCGAAGTGCTGGGCGATCCGGCGGAAGAAGTCCTTGCGCCGGTCGACCGGGACGAGCCCGGGGGTGTCGTACACGTTGAGCGCCTGCCGGACGGTCCGGTCGAAGACCAGGGTGCGCAGCGCGTCCGGGACGGGCCGGCCGGGGCGGTCCGGGCGGTCCAGGAAGGCGAAGATCGCGTCGTACTGGGCGAACACGTCGGCGTGCTTGGGGGAGGCGGTGGCGGTGATCGCGCCGTCGCGGCCGCGCCGGTAGAAGTAGCAGGGGCGGTCGAGGTAGCGCAGCCGCTCGGCGGCCAGCAGCGCCGGGTAGGTGACCGAGATGTCCTCGTAGTAGCCGCGCCCGAAGGTGACGCCGAGGCCCTCCAGGAAGGCGCGGCGGAACACCTTGTTCCACACCGACATCACGGTCTGGAACAGCGCCGGGTGCTCGGCCAGCGTGCAGCCCTCGACGAGCGGGGAGCCCAGCAGCACGTGGCGCCACGGGTTGGGCTCGCTGCCGCCGTCGGGGTAGACGTGCGTGAAGTCGGTGAGCAGGACGTCGGCGGGCGTCTCGCGGCGGCGTTCCTGCGTCAGCTCGTCGAGGATCACGCCGACGGTCCGCTCGGGCAGCCAGTCGTCGCTGTCCACGAACCAGACGTACTCGCCGCGCACCTGCGGCAGGGCGGCGGCGCGGGCGCCGCCGAGGCCCTGGTTCTCGGTGAGGTGGAGCACCCGCAGCCGGGGGTCGCGGGCCGCGTACTCGTCCAGGATCGCGCCGCAGCCGTCGGGGGAGCGGTCGTCGACGGCGATCACCTCGAAGCGGGACTCCGTGGCGGGGGTGTCGCCGAGGATCGAGTCGAGGCAGCGCGGCAGGTACCGCTCCACGCCGTGGACCGGGAGCACGATGCTGAGGAGGAGGGACACGCTGGCCGAGTCTACCGATGGCCCGGGTGCCGCCGGTGCGGGCGGGCTGCCGGGTACGGGCGGGGCCGTGGGCCCGGGCCGCGGGTGGGGCCGTCGGGGGTGGCCGCGGGTGGGGCCGTCGGCGGGTGGCCGGTGCGGGGCCGGAATGCCGGCCCGATGCGGGAGCGAGGGTGGATCGTCGGCCGGTGCGGGGCCGGAGCCGCCGGTGCCGGGCCCCGTGCGGGGCGGCACCGGCAGCCTGGTGGCGGCCCGGCCGACCCTCTACGGCCGGCCGCCGGTCCGGGCACCCGCCCGAGCCTGGCCGCCGCAGCGTCGAGGCGGCCGGGCAGTGGCTCGGGGGAGCCGGAGTTCTTCACCACTCGAACACGCGGCCGGGCGACGAGCGGGCCCAGCCGTGTTGAAGAGATAGTGCTTGGAGCTTACTCCCGAGTCAATCCCTCTTTCGCGTTCACTTCCCGAAAGATCGCGGGGCTCCGAGTGACGTGGGTCTCCACCGGGTCGTCCCCTTTCTTCTATGGCCCCCTCCACGGCTGCCGCCGAGGCTGCTGCGGAGCGGTCCCTGAGGTGATCCCGTGCGCCCGGCGTGTACGGGGCGTGGAGGCCGCATCCGGGCGCCGGGTCCGCACCTCCGAACCCTCCTGACGGACGGCCGGTCGTGCACCATCATTGATGCCTAGTCGTGATCGACCGGGTGGCCCCTGGTGCATCGTCAGTTGACGCCGCACGGTACGGTGGCACAACACCAGGACGGTTGCGCGAAGGCCGTCCGTCACGGATAGTCTTCGCCTCACGGCCCTGGCGCCTCGTAGGGGTGGGAAAACTGATGGAACACATGCAAGTGCGGACTCGGCCCCGCGTGCCGGCGATCCAGTGCGGTGTCGGCGCGACCGGCCGCCGGATCGACCGACACCTGGCCGTGCTCGGCGCGCCCGCACTCTCGGCGGTGGACACCGCCGAGGCGCTCGGGCTGATAAGGGAGCTGACGCCGCGCGGCGCCGGCGCCCCGGCGGCCCGGCGTCGCCACGCACGGGTCTCGCTGCTGGCGCCACTGCGTCGGCTGCGGCGAAGCCTCTTCGGCGGACGCGGCTAGGGCCTCCGGCCTGCCCCGCGCACCGCGACCCGACCCGGCGGACCACACGGACCGTCGGGTCTTCGGCGTATCCGGGGGCTGGGTCCGGGCCTGGGCTCGAGTCCAGGACGGGGGCCGTGACTTTGGCTGTGGCCGTGACTGTGGCTGCCCCAGTGGTCTGAACCTGCAAGCCTATGCCAGATTGCCTCCCTGGCAAGCGGAGTCGGCGAGGCGGTGCGCCCGGCCCGTCGGGGTGGGTCAGGATGGCGCCATGGCGGACAACATCCACTCCACCCCCATCAGCCCCTTCCAGACCACCACCCTTGAGATCACCACCGGCAGTCGCGAGGTCGCGCTCGACATCACCGACCGCTGCGCCGAGTTCCTCAACGAGAAGGCGGCCGGGCGCGACGGCCTGCTCAACGTCTTCGTCCCGCACGCCACCGCCGGCATCGCCGTCCTGGAGACCGGATCCGGCAGCGACGACGACCTCCTCGCCACGCTGCGCGACCTGCTCCCCGCCGACGACCGCTGGCGCCACCGGCACGGCAGCCCCGGCCACGGGCGGGACCACGTGGTGCCCGGCCTGGTCGCCCCGCACGCCACCCTGCCCGTGATCGGCGGCCAACTGGCGCTCGGCGTCTGGCAGTCCGTGGTCCTCGTGGACACCAACGGGGACAACCCGCGCCGCACCGTCCGGCTGTCCTTCCTCGGCTGACCGGCTGGCTGACCCATTGGCTCAATGACTCACTGGCTCACCGACTCACCGACTCACTGGCTCACCGACCGGACTTCTCGTCCGGGACCACCCGGGCTCAGTCAGGGCTCACCCCGCGGCGGGGCCGGCAACGGCGGCGGCCACCGCGGCGAGGTAGCGCTCGATCGCCAGGTACTGGCAGAGCGCGGCGACCGGACGGCCCAGGCGCGCGTACCAGGCGGCCAGCCGGGAGAACGCGACCACCTCGAACCACACCTCGCCGTCGGCGTCCATCGAGACCAGGAACGCCTCCTCGCCGCACTCCGGATGCCCGGGCAGCGTCCCGTACGCGAAACCGATCCGGTCAGGCTCGTCGACCGTCCACACCACCCGGCACGGGATCACCAGCCGCGGCCACCGACTGCCGGGCAGGCTCAGTCGCAGCAGCACCGTCGCGCCCTCCTCGGCCGGGGCGTACGGGTGGACGGCGAAGCCGGTGCCCAACTGGCTGCCCCAGCCCAGGACGTACCGCCCGGCCCGCTCCAGCACCTCCGGTCCCCGCCCGAGGTGCACCCGCCGCCGCAGGTGTGCGTAGCCCTCGGGCAGTCGGCCGCCCCGGGTGGCACCCACCTCGGGGTAGGAGGGGGTGGTGGCACGGGCGGCGAGCAGGCGCTGGTGGAGGTCGGGACGCATGCCGCCACGGTAGCCGGGCCTACGGGTCGGCCCGGCGGCGGGCCCGGGCGGCCCGTCCGGTCCTGGGTGGGCGCGGGCCTCGCGTAGCTGCGCGCCGCCCCGATCGGTTCAGGCGTCGAGCGAGATCGCGTTCTTGGCGCGCTCGACCGAGGCCTCGGCGGCCGGTCCACCCGGATTCTCCGTCGCCAGCGCCTGGTTGAGCGCGACGAACGGGCGCAGCCGCCGCTCGTAGGCGGCGAAGGCGGCCCGGTGATCGCCACCGGAGCCGGCGCGGCCATGGCCATGGCCACGGGCGTCGGCGAGGGCGTCGGCGAGGACGTGGGCGCCGACCAGGGCCAGGCTGGTGCCCTGGCCCGACAGTGGGGAGGCGCAGTAGCCGGCGTCCCCGAGGAGTACGGCCCGGCCGTGCGACCAGCGGTCCAGGTGGATCTGCGCCATCGAGTCGACGTAGAGGTCGGGGGCCTCGTGCAGGGCCTTCAGCATCCTCGGGGTCTCCCAGCGCAGGGTGGCGATCCGGTCGGCGACGAGTCGCCGCTGCGCCTCGGGGTCGCGCTGGTCGGCGTTGAGCGAACCGCCCGCGAAGCCGAGGTTGATCCGCAGCTCGGTGTTGCCGCGCACCGGGTAGACGCCGTAGCCGGCGTCGCCGTCGCGCAGCCACACCTGCCAGTCCTCCAAGGCCAGGAAGTTGTCCGCGCTGAAGATCGCCAGGTGCATGCCGAGGTGGTGGACGAAGCGCTCCTCGGGCCCGAACACGAGGCGTCGCACCGCCGAGTGCAGGCCGTCGGCCCCGACGACGAGGTCGAAGCGCCGGGGGGCGCCGCGTTCGAAGGTGGCCCGGACGCCGTGTTCGTCCTGGTCGAGCCCGGTCACGGCGTCCCCGAACACGAACTCGGCCTCGGTGGCCGCCCGTTCGTACAGCAGCCGGAGCAGGTCGTCGCGCGGCAGCTCGACGTCGCCGTTGTCCAGCCGTCCACCGCTGATCGTGCTCTCGGTGGAGCGGTGGACCTCCCGGCCGTCGCCGTCCAGCACGGACATCCCGCGCATCCGGGTCCGGTGCGCGCGGACCTGCTCCAGCAGGCCCATCCGCTCGACCACGTCGAGGGCCACCCCCCGGACGTCGACGGCCTGGCCGCCGCCGCGCGGACCGGGCGCGAGCTCCACCACCGTCGGGGTGAAGCCGCGCCGGCCCAGTTGGTACGCGAGCGCGCAGCCCGCGATTCCGCCGCCGGAGATGAGGACGGTCCGCATCGGATGCTCCTTCGTGGGTGGGTGACAGCTGTGTCCGTACGCCGTACGCGCCCTGAATGTACGGTGTACGCGCAGCCTTGAAAAGTGCTGTTGCAGAGGTCGTGAACTAGTACAGCGGGCGCTTCGGGCGGGTCGGCGCTGATAGGGTCTGAGCTAGTACAGAATTACGGCCGTAAAAATTCTCCGAAGGACGCGAGGGAGCCGGCAGCATGGCCTCGAACCCCCAGCCCGATCCGCCGTACCGCCGCATCGCCGACGAGCTCGCGCGGCGCATCGCCGACGGCTCGCTCGCCCCCGGGGAACGGGTGCCCTCGACGCGGCAGATCGCCCGGGAGTGGAAGGTCGCGCTCGCCACGGCCACCAAGGTGCTCGCCACGCTGCGGCTGGAGGGGCTGGTCGAGGCCCGGCCTCGGGTGGGCACCGTGGTGGCCACCCGGGTGACGTCCGCGGTGACGCCCGCAGCGACGCCGCCCCGGGCGGCGCCCCGCCGTCGGGCGCCCGGCGCAGTCCCGCCGGGACCGGTCGGACCAGCCGGGCCGGCGGTACCCGCCACCGCTGCGCCCACCGACCCCGCCGCCGCCGAGCTGACCCGGGACCGGATCGTCCGGGCCGCCGTCGAGATCGCCGACGGCGAGGGGCTGGCCGGGCTCTCCATGCGCAGCGTCGCCGCCCGGCTCGGCGTCGCCGCGATGTCCCCCTACCGGTACGTCGCCGGCAAGGAGGAGCTGGTGCTGCTGATGGCGGACGCGGCCTTCGGCGAGGAGGGCTATCCGGCCGAGCCGGCGGGGGGCCGCTCACCGGAGCAGTGGCGGGCCAGGCTCGAACTCGGTGCGCACACGCTGTGGCGGACCTACCGCCGGCACCCCTGGCTCGCCCAGGTCGGCGCGCTCACCCGCCCGCTGATGGTGCCCGCCCTGCTGGACCACGCCGAGTGGGCGCTCGCCGCGCTCGACGGCCACGGGCTCGACCCGGTGACCATGCTCGATCTGCACGTGCTGCTCTACAGCTACGTCCAGGGCATCGCTGTTCATCTGGAGCGGGAGACGCAGGCCGAGGCCAGGACGGGACTGACCGAGCAGGAGTGGATGGACCGCCGGGCACCCGCCCTCGCGGCGCTCGTCGGGACCACCCGGCACCCGGTGTTCGCCCGGGTCACCGCCGGTCTGCGCGACGGCTACGACATGGACCTGGACGCGCTGTTCGCGTTCGGGTTGCGCCCGCTCCTCGACGGGGTGGCCGTCATGATCGACGAGGCCGGTCCCGCCCGCGGTCCCGCCCGCACCGGCACCCCCGCTGCGGCCGCCTTGCGGCCGGGCCCTGGCACGGAGTAGGAAGGCGGCATGAGCGGCGACGGCGTGACGGAGTCTGACGAGGGCACGACGGTCTGCGAGCTGGCCCACGACGGCGGGGCCGAGGCCGCACTGGCGCACGACCCGGCGGCGACCGGGCCGCGGGCCGACTGCGTGCTGTGCGGCGAGCCGACCGAGCTGCCCGCCGACCACCCGGGCACGACGCTGTGCCCCGTCTGCGCCTGGCAGCAGGCCCAGCGCATCGCCTGCTCGGGCTGAGATCCCCTCAGCTCGGCCAGGCGCTCTCCGGGTGGATCAGGTCCTCCAGGGTCAGGTCCTCCCGGTCAGGTCCTCCCTCTGGCTCAGCTCCTGTCCAAGGTGTGCCATCTCATGAAGGCGGCTCCTCGAGGTCAGGCTCGGCGGCGTAGGACGTGAGGCGATCGGCGAGCGCGAGGACGAGGTCGCGGAGTTCATCGGGGCGCTCGATGACGAACGGCCGGTTGAGTGAGGCGAGTACCGGAGGCAACCAGTCGAGTTGCTCCGCCCGTAGCTCGACGCGCAGCCAGCGCTCGGTCGCGCGGTCCTCGCCGGCCGCGGACTCGTGCTCCTCCACGTTCGCGACACTGAGGGGAAGGTGGGCGCGGATCTGCTCAACTGTCCCGTGGATCCGCAAGGTCACCTCATGCCGGTACTCGGCCGTGGCGAATCCTGACAACACGCGCTGTGCCGGACCGGGACCCTCGGGCGTTTCGAACGAGCCGGGCAGGGCCCTCGCGTCCTCGATGCGATCGAGCCGGAAGGTTCGGTCCTCGCCGATCCGGGCGTCCTTGCCCGTGACGTACCACCGGCCCGAATGGGCGACGATCCCGTACGCGTGCAGGGTGCGTTCGCTGCGCCGTCCGTCGCGGTCGGTGTAGCGGATCGAGACCGGTCGGCGGTGGCGCACCGCATCGGCGATCGTGAGCAGGACCCCGGCGTCCGGCGTGTCGAACTCGCCGGGCTGATCCGTGAACGCGAGAGCTTCCAGGAGTGTGTCGAGCCGGCGGGCGATGTGCTTGGGCAGCACCCGCCGGATCTTCGCCGATGCCGTCTCGTTCGCCGTGCGCTCCGCCGTCGTCAGCCCTGCCCGGCGGCCGGCGACCAGGCCGAGCAGGACGGCCAGCGCCTCGTCGTCGCTGAACATGAGCGGCGGCACGCGGTACCCGGGGGCGAGCCGGTACCCGCCGTAGCGGCCGCGCACCGATTCCACGGGCACGTCGAGGTCGATCAGCTGGTCCACGTACCGGCGCACGGTGCGCCCTTCGACGCCGAGCCGGTCGGCGAGTTCGGCCACCGTCCGGGTGCCGCCCGACTGCAACAGCTCCAGGAGTGTCAGCACGCGGCCGGTGGGTCGAGACATGTCCGCAGCCTAGTGCGAATACCGGACCGATTCTGTCCACTATCTCTCCTAGCCTGCGACGTGCACGCCACCAGCACAGCCAAGGAGATTCCCATGGACTTCGTCTCGATCCGCATCATCACCGGCGACGTAGCGCGCCTCGTCGAGTTCTACGAGCGAGCCACCGGGGCGCGGGCGACGTGGTTCACCGAAGACTTCGCCGAACTCAGGACTGCGGGCGCCACTCTCGCGATCGCCGGCACGCGTACGGTCCCGCTGTTCGCTCCGGGCTCCGCCCGCCCGGCGGACAACCACAGCGTGATCACCGAGTTCCTCGTCGACGACGTGGACCGCGTTCACCAGAACCTGACCGGCTTCGTCACCGACTTCGTCACCGAGCCCACCACGATGCCCTGGGGCAACCGGTCGCTGTTGTTCCGTGACCCCGACGGCAACCTCGTCAACTTCTTCACCCCCGTGACCCCGGCGGCCATCGAAAAGTTCGCCCGCTGACGCCACGCACAGCCGCTCATGCGGGAGCCCTGAGACCGCAGGGCTCCCGGTGACGCGGCACAAACGCACCCGTCCCGGCGCCGGCAACCGATCCGGCGCTGCCTCACCGACAACGGCGCGTGCCACCGGTCCACAACCTGGGCTGACGCCCTCGCCGCGACATCTCGCAGCAGCTCACCTTCGAGGACTTCGCGTGACCGAGGTCCTGAGACACCACTCCTTAGGCGTCCTCCCGTCCGGCCAGGGCCAGGGTCGAGCCGCGCCGGCCCTTGTGGACCAGTAGCTGGGCGGGGATGCGGCTGCGCAGGTCGGCGACGTGGCTGACGATGCCGACCGCCCGGTCGCGCTCCCGCAGGCCGTCCAGCACGTCCATCACCTCTTCCAGGGACTGCTCGTCGAGGGTGCCGAAGCCCTCGTCGATGAAGAGGGTGTCCAGCGGCATGCCGCCGGCCTCGTCGGTGACCACGTCGGCCAGGCCGAGCGCGAGGGCGAGGGAGGCGAAGAAGCTCTCGCCGCCGGAGAGCGTCGCGGTGTCCCGCTCGGTGCCCGTCCAGGCGTCGACGACCCGCAGCGCCAGACCCGAGCGCTTGTTGCCGGTACCCCGGTCGTCGCTGTGCACCAGGGTGTAGCGGCCGCCGGACATCCGGACCAGCCGGTCGCTGGCCGCCGCCGCGACCTGCTCCAGCCGGGCCGCCAGGACGTACGACTCCAGGCGCATCCGGAGCCGGTTCTCGGTGGACGTGCCGGCGGCCAGGGCGGCGAGCCGGTTGATCCGCCCGTACCCGGCCAGGGCGGGGCCCAGTTCGGCGGCGAGCGCGCCCAGCTGCCGACCGATCGCCGCCAGCGCCCCGCACCGCTCGGCGGCGGCGGCCCGGTCGGCGTGCGCCCGGCCCAGCCGGTCGGTGGCGGCGGCGAGCGCGGCGGAGGCGGCGGCGAGGTCGGCGGCCGGACGGGCCGCGGCCTCGGCCAGTTCGGGCAGCGCGAGCTCGCGGCGGACGGCGGCGAACTCCGCCCGGTGCCGCTCCAGCCGGGCCTCCAGCCGCTCACGCTCCGGGCGGGGGAGCAGGACGGCCAGCGCCTCCGCGGCGCTGGGGAAGCCCGCCGCGGCCGCCGCCTTGGCCAGCTCGTCCTCGGCGTCGGTCGCGCGGGCCAGGGTCTGCGCGCCCGCCCGCGCGGCGGCCGACACCGCGGCGACCCGCTCGACCAGCCGCTCCAGCACCGTCGCCCGGTCCGCGACGGAGGCGGCCTCGCCCCGGGCGGCGGCGACCCGCCCGGTCAGCTCAAGCTGCTCGACGTCGAGGGCCTGCAACCGGTCGGTGAGGACGGCGCCGCGTTCGCGCGCCTCGCGCAGCTCGGCGAGCCGACGGGTCTGGTCCTGCGACAGCCGCTCGATCTCCTGCTCGACCCGGCCGAGCGCCTCCGCCGCGCGCAGCGCCTCGCGGTGCTCGGCCGCCAACTCGGCGAGCGCCCGGGCGAGCACCTCGACCGGGACGTCGGCGCCGTCCGGCCCGGCCGCACCGGCGGCGGCCGCCGCCCGGACCCGCAGCGAGGTGAGGGCCTGCTCGGCCGTGGCCGCGGCCTGCTCGGCGGCGGCCTGGGCCCGGCGGGCCCGCTCCTCGTCGGCCGCGCTCACCCGGCCGCCGACGGCCTCGGCCGGCGCCGGGTGCTCGGACGAACCGCAGACCCGGCAGGCCTCGCCCGCGCGCAGCCGCTCGGCCAGCTCGGCGGCCATGCCCGCGAGCCGGCGCTCCCGCAGGTCCTGACCGTGCTCGCGGGCGTCCAGCGCGGCGGTGCGCAGCGCGTGCACGCCCGGCTCGGCGGCCGCGATCTCGGCCCGCAGGCCGTCGCGCTCCCGCGCGGCCGCCAGCCGACCGGTCGACTCCGCGCGCCGCCCGTCCAGCTGCTCGACCCGCGCGGCCGCCTCGCGGGCCCCGGACTGCTCCTCCCGGAGCCCGCCCAGCCGCTCCTCGTACTCGGAGAGCCAGTCCTCGGCCTCCTCGGCCAGCTCCTCGGCGCGCTGCCGGTCGGCGGCCGCCGACCGCTGCTCGCGGGCGAGTTCGGCGCAGCGCCGCTCGTCGTCCCGGGCCGCCTCCAGCCGGACCAGCTCGGCCCGCAGGCGCAGCTCGGTCTCGGTCAGGGCGTCGACCCCGGCCCCGGCCAGCTCCGGACCCTCGCCGCCGGTGCGCGCCAGCGCCTCGCGGTGCTGCCGCTCCGTCTCCCGCGCGCGCCGGTGGGCGTCGACCGCGGCCTCGCGCAGCCGCAGCGCCGCCTCGACCCCGACGGCCGCCTGCGCGGCGGCCAGCCGCTGCCGGTCCCGCTCCAGGGCGGGCTCGAACTCCGCGAGCCGCTCGGCCTGGCGCAGCGCCTCCCGGTGGCGGCGCTGTCGGGCGGCCAGCTCCTCGGCCGCCTCGCGGGCGCCCTGCGCCGTCCGCTGCGCCGCCTCGGCGCCCGCCAGCGCGGCCTCCGCGACCGTCAGCCGTTCGGCCGCGTCACCGCGCAGGACCGCCGCCCAGCCGAGCACCCCGGCGGTCAGCCCGGCGTCGTCGTCCTCGGCCGGCACCCAGCCCTCGGCCGGTTCGGCGGCGGGGCCGGCCGCCTGTTCCGCCTTGCTGGCGAGGTCGCGCAGTCGCCGCCGCCCGGCCTGCACGGCGGCCTCCTGGGCGCGCCGCTGCTCCGCCAGCCACGCCTCGACGTGCTGGAACCGCCCGGTGTCGAACAGCCGCCGCAGCAGCGCGGCACGCTCCTCCGAGTCGGCCTTGAGGAACCGCGCGAAGTCGCCCTGCGGCAGCAGCACCACCTGGCAGAACTGCTCGCGGCTCATCCCGATCAGCCGGTGGACCTCCTCCCCGGCCTCCTGGTGCGACTTGCTGACCGCCCGCCAGCCGGGCGTGCCGTCCCCCGCGTCGGCGGCCCACTCGCGCAGCAGTGTCTGCGGGCGCTCCACGGTCGTGCCGGTGCCGACCTTCTTCGGCCGCCGCTGCTCCGGCAGTCGGGTGATCTGCAGCCGGCGCCCGCCGAGCGTCACCTCCAGCCGGACCTCGGTCAGCCGGTGCGGGTCGGCGTGGTCGCTGCGCAGCCGGTTGGCCTTGCGGCTGTTGGGCGTCTCGCCGTAGAGGGCGAAGCAGACCGCGTCCAGCACGCTGCTCTTGCCCGCGCCGGTGGCCCCGCGCAGCAGGAACAGGCCGCCGGCGGCGAGCGCGTCGAAGTCGACCGTCTCGCTGCCCGCGAACGGGCCGAAGGCGGTGACGGTGAGCCGGTGCAGTCTCATCGGGGCTGGTCCGCCTTCCGGTCGGTGGTCTCCCGGACGCTCTCGAACCCGGCCCGCAGCCAGCCGAGTTCGTCCGGCTCCGGCTCCGCGCCGGGGCGCACGTGCCGCAGGAAGCCCTCGGCGATCTCCAGGTCGGCCCGCCCGCTGACCCGGGCCGCATAGGAGCGGGTGGGCTCCGCCGCGGCCTCCGCCGGGTCGAACAGCAGCTGGAGGGTGTGCGGGAAGCGCCGGCGCAGCCGCTCCATCGGCTCGCTCGGGCGGGCCGCGTCGGTGAGCGTCGCCTGCACCCAGGACTGCTCGTACGGCGCGTACCGCTCGTCGGTGAGCAGCGCGTCGAGCGTGTCGCGCAGGGTGGCCAGCGGGCGCGGCTGCGGGCAGTCGACGCGCTCGGCGGTGACCGAGCCGTCGGCCGCGAGGTCGACCAGCCACATGCTCTTGCGCTGGTTGACCTCGGAGAAGGAGTAGGCGAGCGGGGAGCCGCTGTAGCGCAGGTGCGGCGCGAGGGTCTGGCAGCCGTGCAGGTGGCCGAGGGCGGCGTAGTGCACGCCGTCGAACACCGACGCGGGGACGGAGGCGACTCCGCCGACCGCGATGTCCCGCTCGCTGTCGCTCGGCGCGCCGCCGGTGACGAAGGCGTGCGCCAGCACCACCGCGCGGGTGCCGGCCGGGCGGGCCGCGAGATCGGCCCGGACCTCGTCCATGGCCGCGCCGAGCACCGCCGCGTGCCCGCCGCGCGCCAGGCCGAAGCGCTCGCGCACCAGCGTCGGCTCCAGGTAGGGCAGGCCGTAGACCGCGACCGGCCCGTGCTCGTCCGCCAGCAGCACGGGGACGGCGCACTCGCCCGGGTCGGTGCGCAGGTGGATGCCGGCCCGGCCGATCAGTCCGGCGCCGACGCCGAGTCGGCGGGCCGAGTCGTGGTTGCCGCTGATGAACACCGTCGGCACGCCCAGCCCGGCCAGGCGGTGCAGCACGTCGTCGAACAGCTCGACCGCGTCCAGGCCCGGCAGCGCCCGGTCGTACACGTCCCCGGCGACCAGCACGGCGTCCACGCGCTCGGCCCGGACCACGTCCACGAGGTGGTCCAGGAAGGCGCGCTGGGCGTCGTGCAGGCTCTCCCGGTGGAAGGAACGGCCGAGATGCCAGTCGGAGGTATGCAGCAGTCGCATGGTCCCCGACCCTAACCTCCGGCACTGACAATCCCGCCCGGCCCGGCAGGCACAGGAGTCCCGCGGAGGCGGGTGTTCGATTACTCGGGGTGGATTGTCAGTGGCTCTGTGTATGTTCCCTGGCGTCGGCGGTTCCCGGAGTCGGGGCGGCCGGCGGTGACCGGTGCAGGGCGAGTGCGTGCGGGAGGAAACATGTCGGTGCGAGGGGCGATCGGCGGGGTCTTCGAGGCGTTCGAGGCCTTCGACGCGTTCGGGGTGCTCGGGGCCTTCGGAGCCGGTAGGAGCCAGGGCTTGGGCTCGGGTGCGGGACCGGATCCGGGTGTGCGGAGGGCGGTCCGGCGCGGCGGTCGGGCGCGGGGCCGTTCGCGGGGGCTGCCGCCCGCCGCGCGGGCGCCTGGGGCCCGGGGGCCCGGAGCGGGTGGTGGCAGCGGTCCGGCGGGTGGCGGCGGTCCGTCGGGCGGTGGGGGCAGGCCGCCGGGCGGGGGCGCGAGCGGAGGCCCGGGTGCGGGCGGCGTCGGGGCGCGGGGCCGGCGCGGCGGGCCGGTCCGGGGCGCACCGCCGCCGCAGCCGGTGGCGGTCGCGCTGGCGGCGCAGGCCGCCGACTTCGCCGCGCTGGCCCGCTACGGGTTGTTCGGCCGGCTCGCCCACCAGGACTACCTGCGCCGGATGGAGGAGCAGCTGAGGGCTCTGCACCGGCAGGGCCTGGAGGTGCACCTGCGGGTCCTGGAGGCAGCCGACTACGAGGACTACTGCGAGGCGCTCGGCCTCGACCCGGGCACCCCCACCGCCCGGGTGGCGTACGCGGGCGATCCGGAGCTGGCCGGGGAGCCCTTCGTCTACGCCGGGGAGGGGCTGGCCGGGCTGCTCCCGCTGCTGCTGGACGACCATCGGGCGCGGGTGCGGATCTCCGTCGCCTGCGCGGCGCTGCTGGCGGCGGTCGGCGACGACCCCGCCGGGCACCGGCGGCTGGCGGCGGTGATGCGCCACGTGACCTCGGTCTACCTGGCGCTGGCCGAGGGCGCGGGGGAGGGCTGCCACCTGCTGACGCTGCGCTGCCACGGCCCCGAGGACGGCGAGGAGCTCACCTCGGCGGTGGACGTCTGCGTGGAGGCGGGCGGCCTGTACCCCGCCGGGCGGGACACCGAGGCGTTCTGCGTGACGCTGGCGGCGGGCATGGCCGTCGGCGGGGCGGGGGCGCTGCTGCTGCACGGCGACCCGGCGGCCGAGGGGCCCTGGGTGCGCGGCTGGGCCCTGGCCGACGGGCAGCTGCGGCCGATGACGGCCCACGAGGTGTTCGACGAGCTGGCCGACGACGTCGAGCGCGGCCTGCCGTTCCCGCCCGGGGCGGTCCCGCGGGCGGGGTTCCCGCTGCCCGGCTCCGCCGAGTCGCAGGACGGGGGTGGGCCGCTGGGCTGACAAGCGACCCGTGGGTGGTCTTCGCGTCCACCATGCGGCGCTGGGGACTGTTCATCGACCGCCTGTTCGGGGAAGATTCGGAGAAGATCAACAGCAGGAGCGCGCGGTACCCCACGCCGCCGCTCCGGCCGCTCCGCCCCGTACCGTGCTCCGCAGGTCAGTCCCGCGCACCGCCGGTCCGGCGAGCCCGACACCGAGAGGGGGACGCATGAGCCGGATCGAGTACAGCGCGGAGATCGCCGAGCTGCTCGGCAAGGTGCGCCGGCGTCCCACCGCCGGGTGGCCGTGGCGGCCGGGCGAGCAGGTGCCCGAGGGGCTGCCGGTCAAGCAGTCCTGGGGGTGGCTGTTCGCGCCCGACGGGCGGGTGCTGACCCTGGTCAACCCCCGGGACGGGATCTGTTCGCTCCCCGGCGGGTCGCTGGAGCCGGAGGACGCCGGCGACCCGGCCTCCGCCCTGGCCCGGGAGGCGGCCGAGGAGGCCCAGGCCGTCATCGGCCGGCCGTACTACCTCGGCTACCTCTACGACCGGGTCGGTTCGGCGAACGGCGGGCACGAGTGCGCCCGGGTCCGGATGGCGGCGGCGCTGCGGGCGGTCGGGCCGAGCGCGGCCGACCCGGCCTCCGGCCGGCACTACCGGCGGCTGCTGGTCGCGCCAGGGCTCGCGGTCGAACTGCTCGGCTGGGGCGCCCCCGGGCTGCGCCAGGCCCGGGCGGCGGTCGCCACCGCCGCCCGCTGGCTCGGCGTGCCCGTCGCCGCGAACGAGACGATCGAGGAGCTGCCGGTGGAGGGCTGCACGGTCTTCCCCGGCCCCGCGTACCCGGAGCAGGTGTACCCGGGTGCGGTCCATCCGGGTACGGCGGGGCCCGACTCGTCGGCGCACGACACGGTGGGTCACGGCGCAACGGGCCACGGCTCGGCGATCCCGGGCGGCGGCGCGTACCCGCGTGACGGTCGTCCGGCGGGGAGCTGAGGCGTGCCGTCCGACCTTCCGAGCCCCGGTGCGCGCTCGCGCGGGCTGTTCCACCACGTCGAGCTGTGGGTCGACGACCTGGCGACCGCCGAGGCGCAGTGGGCGGCGGTGCTGCTCGCGCTCGGCTGCGAGCCGTTCCAGCACTGGCCGTCAGGCCGCAGCTGGCGGCTCGGTGCCGCCTACCTGGTGATCGAGCAGTCGCCCGCCCTGCTGCCCGGCGGGCACGAGCGGCTCCGCGCCGGTCTCAACCACCTCGCGGTCCACGGCACTCCCGAGGCGGTCGCGGCTGCGCTCGCCGCCGGGTGGCGGCTGCGGGTGGACACCGGCGAGGCCGTGCACCTGATCGACCATCAGGGATTCGAGCTGGAGATCGTGTACGGCGACGGTCGGTCGGTCTGACGCCGAGTTTGCACTGACCAGGCGCTGACTTTGCGCTGACTTTTCACTAGCGTCCCGCTGACTTCTCTCTGACTTCCTCCTGACGTTTTCGCCAATCTGCATCTACGCGCGATGAGTCGCCAGGTCCGTCGGGCACCCGTACTGACCAGTGTCAACTCACCGACTGTTGCTGATGGTTCACTCGAGCGTTGTCAGACGGACCGTCAATATCCTTGGCGTGACTGCTTCCTCGCCCGCCTACCGCCTGGTATCACTGCTGTGACCAGTGTCACGCCAGGAGGTGTCATGCTCCGTCCAGCCCGTGCTCTGTCCGTCGCCGCAATCGCGGCGCTCCTCACCCTGACGACGCTCTTCACCGCGTCATCCGCGAACGCGGCCGGGGTCAACTACGTCGCCCTCGGGGACTCCTACTCCGCAGGTGTGGGTGCCGGTAGCTACCTGAGCGACAGCGGTAGCTGCAAGCGCAGCAGCAACGCGTACCCGTACCTGTGGAAGAACGCCCACGCGCCGTCCTCCTTCACCTTCGTCGCCTGTTCAGGTGCCAGAACGGGTGACATCCTCAACAGCCAGATCTCCGCGCTGAACTCCGGCACCACGCTGGTGAGCATCTCGGTCGGCGGCAACGACGCCGGCTTCGCCAGCACCATGAAGACCTGTGTGCTGGAGTCCGAGAGCTCCTGCCTCAGCGCCGTCAACGCGGCCGAGAACTACGCACGCAACACCCTGCCCGGCCAGCTCGACCAGGTGTACGCGGCCATCCGGGCCAAGGCGCCGAACGCCCACGTGGTGGTGCTGGGCTACCCGCACCTCTACAAGATCGGCGGCAGCTGCATCTTCGGCATCGGCGACACCAAGCGCGCCGCCATCAACGGTGCCGCGGACACGCTGGACGACGTCATCGCCAAGCGGGTCGCCAACGCCGGCTTCACCTTCGGCGACGTGCGCAGCATCTTCACCGAGCACGAGATCTGCGGCTCGCTGACCACCTGGCTCAACAGCACGACCTTCCCGGTCGACGAGAGCTACCACCCGAAGGCCTCCGGCCAGTCCGGCGGCTACCTGCCGGTCTTCACCCGCTCGTAAGGCCTTCGACCGGACCCCGGACCGGCCCTCGGACCGGACTGCGGTCAGGTGGGCGGCCGCCGGTCCTCCCCGACCCACCCGGGGGAGGACCGGCGGCCGCCCACCGCCGTCAGGCCTGGATCACGTCCGGGCCGGCGGGAACGGGATCCCCGCCAGCGCAGGCAGCAACTCGGCCTCCTCGTCATCGAGATGGGCCTCCAGCTCGGCCGACAGCCGGTCCAGCTCGGCCCGCAACCGGTCCGGATCGGCGCGCTCGAACCCCGCCAGCAGCGCCACCAGCTCGTCCCTGATCCGGCCGATGACCAGGTGCTGCGCGCCCAGCCGTGCCATCGGCCCGGCCAGCTCCGGGTGACTGCGCGCCAGCGCGGGGAAGATCGCGGAGTCCTCCCCGGTGTGGTGGTGCGTCAGCCCCTCGCAGAACGCCAGGCAGTGCTGACGCAGCTGGAGCCCGAGTCCGGCCGGGCGGCCCGGGATGTGCGTGCGCGCCTCCTCCCGGACGTGGCGCAGCTGGGCGCGCAGCCAGGTGTGCGCCTCCAGCAGTTTGTCGGCGAGGCTGCGCACCTCGCGCGGGGAGTCCTCGGGTGGTTCGGGCTGTTCCAGTGCGACCACGGGCAGCTCGCGATCGGATGCCGCCTGGTACTCGCCGTACCCCGGCGCCTGCCGGACGGCCTCCTCGAACAGCCGCTTCCGCCGGTCGCCTTCGGCGGGTACGGCGATCGCGTCGAAGGATCCGGCGCCGAGCTCGACCCGGACCACCGGGTGGGTCAGCAGGTTGCGGTACCACTGGGGATGGTCCGGCGCGCCGCCGGCCGAGGCGACGACCAGCAGCAGCCCCTCGGCCCGGACGTAGCCGAGCGGAACGGTGTGCGGCCGCCCGGAACGCGCTCCGGTAGTGGTCAGCAGCAGTAGATCGCCGCCCGCGAACGGACCGCCGACCCGGCCGCCGTTCGCGCGGAACTCATCGATGACACTCTGGTTGAAGGACATGGGCACAGGTGTGTGGTGAAGTCTCCGGAAGGGTTGGGGAGTCAAGGCCACACGCGGCGCCACGGCGCACGACACGTCCGCGAGCACCACGGTGGCTGCGAACGTCAGATCAGGGCAGCGGAGAAAGTACTCATCGCGCATCGTCCCTCGGGAAAGGGTGCTGGCTCGGCTGCCGGCCGGCCCACTGCTCTGTGGCCGACGCCGCGCTGCACGCCCCCATTAGAGTCAGCCCACGGCCACCCTGTCAACGGCCGTGATCATGCCTCGCGAGAACAACTGACAACTAACAGATGACAGATGACAGATTTCGAAATCTGTCATCTGTCATCTGTCATCTGTTAGTTGTCGCCCGTCCACTGCCACCCGTCCACCCACCCCCCCGCACGTGCGCCCGCGCCGTCGCTCCCCCCGGAGCGGCGGCGCGGGCGCGGCTGGGTGGTGGGTGGCGGGTCAGCGCAGGTAGTCGGCCAGGCCGGCGGGCTTGAGGCCGGCCGCGTCGGCGGCGGCGAGGGCGCGTTGGAGGTCGGTGGCGAGGGTGTCGGTCCAGTGCAGCAGGACGACGTCGCCGGGCTGCAGGGTGGCGGGGTGCCAGATGTTGGCGGCGCCCCAGCTGAAGTCCGCGTCGGCGGTGAGCACGGTGCGGATGCCGCAGTTGGCGGCCGCCTGCAAGGTGTCGGCGTTCCAGGCGAAGAACGGCGGACGGAAGACCACCGGCGCGGCGCCGAACAGCCGGGTCACCGCGTCGCGGGCGTCGCAGATCTCGACCTGCTGCTGCTCCAGCGACAGCTTGCTGAGGTCGGAGTGGGAGACGCTGTGGTCCTGGATCGAGGAGCCGGCCACGGCGGTGACGCGCCGGAAGAAGTCGGGGTCGGCACCGGCCGGCATCGGCAGCGGGAAGGCGGTGATCGGCAGCCGGTGGTCGGCGATGAACTTCTCCGCCTCCGGGGTGCGCTGCCACCCGTCGTCGACGGTGAGGAAGACGACCTTGTCGGTGGTCGGCACCGAGCCGGCGGCGGCCGCCGGGGCGGGCGCGGGGCCGTCGATCCGGACGTCGTCGACCGAGAACGGGCCCTGCTGGTACCAGCCGTGGACGTACAGTCGGACGCTGCGCGCGCCGGGGCCGGTGGTGAAGCGGGTGGTGAGCTGCTGCCAGCCGCCGCCGGTGGTCTCGGTCCAGGCGGGGGCGACGTCCCGCCCGGTGCCGGTGACGCCCAGGTAGACGAAGCTGCCGCGCACCCACGCCGAGGCGGTGTAGGTGGTGTTGGGCTGGACGGCGACGATCTGCGCGCACTCGCCGGTGGAGTCGGCCCCGGCCGGGGTGACGGTGAGCGCGGAGGTGCCGGAGTGCGGGGCGCTTGTGGTGACGGCCGCCTCGGCTGGGCCGCCGGTGCAGTTCCACCCGGCGATGCTGCCCCAGTCGGCGAGGTTGGGGGCGGGGAGTTCGAAGCCGGGGTTGGTGGCCAGGTTGACCGTCGGGGCGGCGGTCGCCGGGGCGGGTGCGGCGGACGCCACCGGGACGGCGGCCGCGGTGACCAGGGCGACGGCGGCGGCCACCGCGGACAGGCGCGAGAACGGGCGTGTGGACAGAGGCACCTGAGGACTCCTGCAAGTGGGGGAACACGCCCGTGGGGAGGGCGTGACGGAACCGGGGCGCTCCCCGAGGGGCGGGAGCGGGTGGTGCGCCGCACTCGGACCGAGGAGAAACAATGGACTGGACCAATCCGCCCGTCAAGGGAACGGCGGTGAACCACCGGTCGGCCCGCATCGCCAGCAGAGCTTCCACCAAATGGACAAGACGGTCCGTCAGGGTGCGTACAGCTCGGCGACGTCCTCGGCGTAGTACTCGCAGATCGCCGCCCGGCGCAGCTTCAACGAGGGCGTCAACAGCCCCTGGTCCAGGCTGAACTCCCTTGGCAGCAAGCGGAACGCGCGGATCGACTCGGCCCGCGAGACCGCCGTGTTGGCCGCCGCCACCGCCCGCTGGATCTCCGCGTGCAACTGCTCGTCCGCGAGCACCGCCCAGGTGTCCAGCTGCTCCCGTCCGTGCGACTTCAACCAGTGGGCGAGCGCCGCCGGGTCGAGCGTGATCAGCGCGGCCACGTACGGTCGGTCGTCGCCCACCACCAGGCACTGGGAGACCAGCGGGTGCGCCTCCACCCGCTCCTCCAGCGCGGCCGGGGCGAGGTTCTTGCCGCTGCTGGTGACGATCAGGTCCTTCTTGCGGCCGGTGATGGTCAGGTAGCCGTCGCCGTCCAGCCGGCCCAGGTCGCCGGTGCCGAACCAGCCGTCGATCAGCGAATCCGCCGTGCACTGGGGGTGGTTGAGGTACCCGCCGAACACCGAGCCGCCGCGCACCCACACCTCGCCGTCGTCGGCCAGCGCCACCGAGGCGCCCGGCAGCGGCTGGCCGACCGTGCCCAACTTCTGCCGACCGGCCGGGTTCGCGGTGATCGCGGCGGAGGTCTCGGTCAGCCCGTAGCCCTCGTACAGCTGGAGGCCGGCGCCGGTGAAGAAGAGGCCGAGTTCGCGGCGCAGCGTGGAGCCGCCGCACATCACGGCGCGCACCCGGCCGCCGAGCACCGTGCGCAGTCGCTGGTAGACGGTCCGCTCGTACGCGAGGTGGCGCAGCCGCAGCCCGGGGCTGGGGCCGGGTCCGCGACCGAAGGCCTTCTGCTCCCGGGCGGTCGCCCAGTCGACCGCCACCTGCCGGGCCTGCTCGAAGAGTTCGGCGCGTCCGGCGTCCTCGGCGGCCCGCCGGGCCTGTTGGAAGATCTTCTCGAAGACGTACGGGACGACGTGCAGGAAGGTCGGCCGGAAGGTCTCCAGCGCGGGCAGCAATGCCTCGGTGGAGACCTCGGGGATGTGCCCGATCCGGAAGCCGCCGCGGATCGCGGCGATCTGCACGGCCCGCCCGTAGACGTGCGCGAGAGGCAGGAACAGCAGGGTGGCGGGCTGGCCGCCGCCGGTGTCGCGGAAGACGTGGCCCCAGCCGCCGAGCAGCGCGTCGGCCTCGGCGGCCAGGTTGGCGTGGGTGATCAGGCAGCCCTTGGGGCGGCCGGTGGTGCCGGAGGTGTAGACGACGGTGGCGATGTTCCCGGCGGCGACGCCGAGTCGTTGGCGGTGCACCAGGGAGTCGGGCACGCCGTGGCCGTCCTCGGTGATCGCGGCGACGCAGTCGCGGTCCAGCTGCCAGATGCCGGTGAGGTCGGGTAACGCGTCGCAGACCGCGCCGACGGTCATCGCGGCGTCCTCGTCCTCGACCAGGCAGGCCACCGCCTGGGTCTCGGCGAGGATCCAGCGCACCTGCTCGGCGGCCGCGCTGGGGTAGACCGGGACGGTGATCGCGCCGATCGACCAGAGCGCGTAGTCGAACAGGGTCCACTCGTAGCGGGTGCGGCACATCAGGGCGACCCGGTCGCCGTAGCGCACGCCCCGGGTGAGCAGGCCCTTGGCGAGGGCGAGCACCTCGTCGCGGAACTCCCGCGCGGTGACGTCCCGCCAGTCGTCCTGCGGGCCGCCCAGACGGTGGGAGAGCTGGACCAGGTCGGGGGTGCGCTCGGCGGTGTCGTACAGCGAGTCGGCCAGTCCGCCGGTGGCCTCGGGCCCGGCCAGGGCGGGGGTGGTGAACTCGCGCACATTCCCCCCGTTCGCGTCCTCGGGCCGTCGGTCCGCCCGCCCTGCCTGCCGCGCCCTGTCTGCCGCGTCCGGTCGGGCGGCCGGGTGCGTGCGGTGCGGTGCGGTGCCGTGCGGCGGGGCGCGGGCACGGCGCGGCGCCGCATGCCGCGGCCGGGGTGCCGGGTCGGGCAGGTGCAGCGAAACTATCGGATTGGTCTGTCACTGCCCAGGGTTGTGACCGTGACGCGACGAGATCGGCACCACTCCGTACGGAAAGTGTCGCTGCTGCGGAGACGGTGCGGGCGTTCGGTGCATGGAACAATACGGGTGTTCCGGAGTGATTCGGACGCGAAGCGGGGGTGGGCGTCAACCGTTCCTGACGTGTGCGTGGCAAGCGAAGGAAGCGGACGGGTTCGACCCTCGAACGAGTGGTCAGGGCGTAGTAGGCTCTCGCAGACCTGCGGCCCGGGGCCTCCCGGCCAGGCCTGATCCGACGACGCACCATCCCGGCCCGAACCGCTCCACCGACCCGCCACATCGCTCCACCGATCCACCACACCGCTCCACCACACCGCTCCGCCGCCCCACCGCCGTCCCGCCCCACCGCCGTCCCGCCCCACCTCGCCCCGCCCCGTCGGGCACCGCGCTCCCCGCCGCGGCCCTCCCGACGCCACCCGCCCCCTTTGCACAGCTCCCCGTCCGCGCCTGGCACTTCCCGACCGAGGACTCCATGCGTCTGCGCAGCAGCTCGATCCGCGCGAAGATCATCGCGCTGCTCCTGGTGCCCATCGTCGCGCTCACCGCCCTGTGGGCGTACGCGACGCTCGCCACCACCGGAGACGTTTGGAGCCAGCTGGAGATCAGCCGTACGTACAAGGAGTTCGGCACCCCCGTCGACCAGTACGCCAACGACCTGCAGAACGAGCGCCGCGCCGCCGTCCAGCGGCTGGCCGACCCCAACTCGCGGGCCAACCGGGACGCCTTCGACCGCGCCAAGGCCGCCACCGACCACAGCCTGGAGACCCTGCGGGAGAAGAAGGACAGCGCCGGCGGCAAGCTCTCCAGCGGCCAGCGCGGCCGCCTGCTGCAGATCGTCGCCGCCGCCGACCAGATCGGCCCGCTGCGTGCCCAGGTCGGCCGGGCCGCGCTCAACTGGGAGTTCGCGCTGGAGCAGTACAGCGACCTGATCAAGCCGGTGTTCGGCTTCCGGTCCGCGTACGTCGCCCGGCAGACCGGCCAACTCCCGCGCCAGGGCACGATCCTGATCGAACTGACCCGCGCCCGCGAGTACCTGGCGCAGGAGGACGCGGCGATGGAGGGCCTGCGCACCGGCATCAACCGGCCCACCGCCGAGCAGTACCAGGTCGCCCTGGACGCCCTGCACAACCAGCAGGCGCTGTTCACCGTCTACATCGCCGAACTCGAACCCGCCGACCAGTCCGACTACATCGCCCTGCGCGGCGGCGAGGCCTGGGCCGCGCTGGCCCGCGCCGAGGCAGACTTCGTCGGCGCCGGCGGCCCGGAGCGGGTCACCCAGGCGATCAACGGCGACGCCTGGCGGGAGACCGCCGACCGGGCGCTCGGCGACCTCACCGCGATCAACTCCCGGATCGCCACCGGGATCGGCGACCGCGAGCGCTCCGCCGCCCTCGGCCTGCTCTGGCGCGGCGGCATCGCCGGTGCCATCGGCCTGGTCGCGGTGATCCTGTCGGTGCTGATCTCGTACCGGATCGGACGCGGCCTGGCCCGCGAACTGATCGGCCTGCGCAACGCGGCCAACGAACTCGCCGGCACCCGGCTGCCCTCCGTCATGCTGCGGCTGCGCCGCGGCGAACCCGTCGACGTCGCCGCCGAGGCGCCCGACCTGCGCTTCGGCCCCGCCGAGATCGGCCAGGTCGGACAGGCCATCAACGCGGTGCAGCGGGCCGCCGTCGAGGCCGCCGTCGAACAGGCCGAACTCCGGCGCGGTGTCTCGGCGGTGTTCGTCAACCTGGCCCGGCGCAGCCAGGTGCTGCTGCACCGCCAGCTCACCCTGCTCGACACCATGGAACGCCGCACCGAGGACCCGGCCGAGCTGGAGGACCTCTTCAAGGTCGACCACCTCACCACCCGCATGCGCCGGCACGCCGAGGGCCTGATCATCCTGGCCGGCGGCTCGCCCGGGCGGGCCTGGCGCAAGCCGGTCCGGATGGTGGATGTGGTGCGCGCGGCGGTCGGCGAGGTCGAGGACTACGCCCGGGTGATCGTCCGGCCGTTCCCCGGCACCGGACTGCTGGGCAGCGCGGTCGCCGACGTCACCCACCTGATCGCCGAACTCGTCGAGAACGCGGCGGTGTTCTCCCCGCCGACCACCCAAGTCACCGTCCAGGGCGAGGTGGTGGCGCACGGCTTCGCGCTGGAGATCGACGACCGCGGGCTCGGCCTGAGCGAGCAGCTGCTCGCCGAGATCAACGAACGCCTCGCCGTGGAGCAGGAGTTCGACCTGGCCGACACCGACCGGCTGGGCCTGTTCGTGGTCAGCCGGCTCGCCCGGCGGCACGGCATCCGGGTCCACCTGCGGCCCTCCCCGTACGGCGGGACGACGGCGGTCGTGCTCATCCCGCGCGAACTGCTCGCCGAGGCGCAGGACGGCCTGCCCGAGCCGCCGCCCGCCACCGGGCACCGGCCGGCCGCGGGCGGTCGGCGCGGGCAGCGCGACCTGGTCGCCGTGCCCGCGCTGGGCGGCGACGGGCGGGACGAGGCACGCGGTGACGGACGTGCCGACGGACGTACCGGCGGGAGCAGCGACGGACGCGCCGGCGGGCGTGGTGAGGCACGTGGCGAGACGCGCGGTGACGCGGCCGGCCGGTCGGGTTCCGGGGCGGCGGGCGGTGGACGGCACAGGGTCGCCGGTGGGCCGAGGCCGTCCGCGCCCGAGCCGGCCCGGACGCCGGGCGGACTGCCGCGACGGGCCTCGCGCACCAAGGGCGGACCGGTGCTGGTGCCCGCCCCCGCACCGGACGACGAGACCGGGCCGGGCACCGGGCGGCACCGCCGGGAGGAGCCGACCGGTCCCGCCGACAGGCTCGCGGGCGTTCCGGTGGACGGACCGGCGCACGCACCGGTGGACACGCCGGCGAGCGCGCGGGCGAACACGCCGGCCGACGCCCCGGTGGACGCTCAGACGGGCGTCGGGGGACGAACCGGAGGCGGGCTGCCCCGGCGGGTCCGGCAGGCGAGCCTCGCGCCGCAGCTGAAGGAGCAGTTCAAGGAGCAGGCCCGCGCGAAGTCCGGCGGCGCCGCCGCGGGTTCGACGGGTTCGGAGGGTTCGGCCGGTTCCGCCGCCGAACCGGCCGCACCGGTGCGCGAGCGCTCGCCCGAGGAGGCCAGGGCCGCCTTCACCTCGTTCCAGCGCGGTTTCACCCGGGGCCGCGGCAGCACCGCCGCGACGAACCCGGCCGGAGCGGCATCCGCCGGGTCGGCCGGGGCAGCCGGGTCGGCCGGGTCCGCTTCGGCGCCGCGGAGCGCGCGGTCGTCCGCCGGGCTCGTCTGGCAGTTGCCGGACCCGTCCCGGCGGGCGATCAGCCCGGCCCCGGCACCGGCGGCGCTGCCCGCACCCACGGACGCCACCGTGGCACCGCTCGTCCGCCGCGTACCGCCCGGGCCGCCCGTCCGCCGGGACCCGGCCGGACCCCCGACGGTGCCGAGCCCGGCGCCGAGCCCGAGACCGGAACCACCCACGACATCCGCATCAACCGCATCAACCGCATCAACCGCATCACCCGCAGTACCGGCACCACCTGCTCCAGCGGAAGGAACTGATTCATGACCACTTCGACGCAGCCGTCCGGAGACCTCAACTGGCTCCTGGACGACCTGGTGGGCCGTGTCGCGGCCCTGCGGCACGCGGTGATCCTGTCCGGCGACGGTCTGGCCACCGGCGCCTCCCGCGGCCTCGACCGCGAGGACGCCGAGCACCTGGCCGCCGTCGCGGCCGGGTTCCACAGCCTGGCCAAGGGCGCCGGCGGACACTTCAAGGTCGGCGGGGTCCGCCAGACCATGGTGGAGCTCGACGAGGCGTTCCTGTTCATCACGGCCGCCGGTGACGGCAGCTGCCTGGCCGTGCTGAGCGAGGCCGAGGCGGACATCGGCCAGATCGCCTACGAGATGGCCCTGCTGGTCAAGCGGGTCGGCGAGCACCTGGCCGCCGAGCCGCGCACCGAAACCGCCCCGCCGGTGAGATGAGCGGTCCGATGGCGGATCCCAAGGCGGAGACGGCCGGGCAGGTCGAGCCCGGGACCGGGGCCGGGGCCGGGACCGAGCCCGGCAACCCCGGCCCGGGCACCTCGGACACCCCGGGCACTTCGGACACCTCGGATACCTCGGACACCCCGGACACCTCGGCAGGTCCGATGGTCGGCCCGGCGGCACCGAGGGCGCTTCAGGCGGTCGGGTCCGACCCGGCCGACACCGAGACCCCGGACGGCCTGACGGACGGCCCGGTGGGTGACCCGACGGGCGACCCCGCGGACGGCTCGGCGGACGACCGGGCGACCCCGGACGACGAACCCGAGGTCGACCTGTTCCAGCCGCGCACCCCGGTCGACGACCGTTGGTTCGACGACGACGCCGGTCCGGTCGTGCGGCTCTACTCGATGACCCGCGGCCGCACCCGGCCCGTCGAGGACGGCCTGTTCGACCTGATCTCGCTGATCACCGCCGCCGAGCCCGGACCGGACGCCGGGGCCGTGCCCGCGCACGTCCTGGACCCGGAGCACCAGACCATCCTGGCCTGGTGCCGCCGCGAGCCGTTGTCCGTCGCCGAGCTCGGCTCCTTCACCGACCTGCCGGTCAGCGTCGTCCGCGTCCTGCTCGGCGACCTCTACGACGCCGACCTGATCAGCGTCACCCGACCCGTTCCGCTCGCCGAGCTGCCGGACGAGCGCCTGCTGCGAGACGTGATCAATGGACTCCGTGCGCTCTGACCACCAGCCCGGCCCGCACCGCGACCCTCACCCCGGTCTCGACCGGGGCAGCGCCAACGACCCGCGCTGGCGCGGCGGTCCGGCCGTCGCCGTGAAGATCCTGGTGGCCGGCGGCTTCGGCGCGGGCAAGACCACGCTGGTCGGGTCGGTCAGCGAGATCCGGCCGCTGCGCACCGAGGAGGAACTGAGCGAGCTGGGTCGACCGGTGGACGACACCTCGGGCGTGGAGGCGAAGCGCACCACCACGGTGGCGATGGACTTCGGCCGGATCGACCTGCGGCCCGGGCTCGCGCTCTACCTGTTCGGCACCCCCGGCCAGGACCGGTTCTGGTTCGTCTGGGACGAGTTGGCCCGGGGTGCGCTGGGTGCGCTGGTGCTCGCCGACACCCGTCGCCTCGCCGACTGCTTCCCCTCGGTGGACTTCTTCGAGCAGCGCGGCATCCCGTTCGTGGTCGCGGTGAACTGTTTCGACGGCACCGAGCGCTTCGCGCCCGAGGAGGTCCGGGACGCGCTCGACCTCGACCCGGACATCCCCGTGGTGCTCTGCGACGCGCGGCGGCGCGAGGACGGCAAGGACCTGCTGGTCGCGCTCGTCGAGCACGCCGCCGCGCGCCGTCACCGGGCGCCGGTACGGGCCTGAGGGGGAGTCCGGCGCCCTCCCGCCGGTACTCCCCGGCCGCTCCCGGTAGCCCTCCCGGGTTCTCTCATCGCCCGACGTCTCATTCGGGTGTCCGCATCCCGGACGTTCGGTGCGCTGAAGGTTGCCTAGACCGGCCCGGCGTGGAAGGCTCTTGGCACGAAGGCCGCCCGGCCATGCCGTCGGGCCGGTCGGGCAACGCCCGTCCACGGACGTGCTCCCGGCCGACCATCGGCCTTCGATGATCCGGCGATCCGTCGCCGGTGCGCACCCGACGAACGACGGTGCGCCGCAGCACAGAGCGAGGGGGAGGGGCAGCAGGATGACCGTCGGCCAGCGACGCGCCACCGTCGTACCCGCCCCCGTCATGCCGGTGCTCACCGCCCGCCGCTACATCGACCACGCGCTGTTCTGCAGCGCCTGTTGTCGCTGACCGGCCGGCCCTTCCCGGTACGTCCCCGGCTCCACCGGCCCAGCAGGCCAGCCCACGCCGGTATGTGACGTACCGCCACCCCGTCGACCAGGTCGCAGCGGGACGCCCCGATTCGGCGTGCCCCTGCCGCCGACGATCCCGCCCCCGCCCCCGCGGAGAGAGCACCAGTGAACAACGCCAGCCTCACCCCCGCCCCCGGCGTCGCCGGCCGTCCCCACGCCAACGGGCCGGTCCCAGCGGTGTACGCCGGCGGACCGACCGGAGGCGCGTCGACCGGACCATCGCCGGCCGGACCATCGCCGACCGGGCTCGCGCCGACCGGACCCTCGTCGACCGGGCGGTGCGGCGGGCTCGGCGGACTCGGCCGGTCCGACCTTGAGCCGTTCTGGCCGTCCCGGCAGCCGCACCTGTTCGATCAGACGTGTCCGGGCTCGCTCAGCGCGTCCCGGCTCCTTGCCCGCTGACCTGGGATCAGTCCCGGATCAGCCCCGGCAGTGCGCCCGGTCGACGCGCAGACGACTCCACCCCGTCCGTCACGCGCGAAATGAGCTGCACACCATGTCTTCCTCCTCCACCGCCACCCTGCCCCTGCCCGCCCCCGCGACCCCGCACCTGCGCGCGGTCCGGTCCGTTCCCGCCGGCGCGCCGTCCGGCCCGGGTGCCACAGGTGCCCCGGCGTCCGTCAACTCTCCTGTCCAGAGCGCCAGTTCCATCGCTCCGGTGTCCTCGGTCGGGCCGGTTGGGTCAGTCGGGTCGGTCGCCTCCGTTGCCTCCGTCGCCGAACGATGGCCCGGGGGACCGGCGCGCCCCTCCCGTGCGGTACCGGACGCCGCCCCCGCGGCGCCCGAGGCCCTGCTCGCCGCGCTGCCGGAGGGGGCGACCGTCGTCGCCGCGCTCCCGCAGGGCGCGCTGCCGCAGGGCCTGCTCGCCCAGTACGGTGCGCAGTTCGGCGGCGCGGCCGGACACCCGATGGTCGGCTACCTGGTGCTGGTGCCCGCCGAGAGCCCCGTAACAGGGGCAGCCGTGGCCGGCGCCGCGCCCGCCGGTACGGCCCGCCCGGTGCGTCCTGCCGCGCGCGGCATCACCGTGGACACCGAGCGGCGCAACGCCTACGTCGACGGGCGGCTGCTGGACCTCACCTACCTGGAGTTCGAGCTGCTGGCCCACCTCACCGAGCACCCGCAGCGCGTCCACACCCGGGACCACCTGGTCTCCTCCGTCTGGGGCTACGGACACGTCGGTGACGGGCGGACCGTCGACGTGCACGTCGCACGCCTGCGTCGCAAGCTCGGATCGGCCTACCGGGACAGCATCGTGACGGTCCGTCGGGTCGGTTACAAGTACACTCCGGTGGCATGATCCTCCACCGGCTGCTCAGCCGCGGCGAGTTGCCCGCCACCAGGTGGAACGGGCAACCCGCCGCGGCGTCTTGGCGTGACGCGCCGGCCCGCTAGGGGCGCTGGTCCGGCGGCAGCAGCAGGACGGCGAGCGCGTCGGCGCAGGTCCGGGCATGGCCGAGGAACCAGTCAAGTCGACCGTCCGTCAGCTGTGTTGGGGTCGAGCGGACCGCCAGCGCGAACCGGGCCTGCCCGGCGGCGTCCAGGACGGGCACGGCCACCGTTCGCACCCCGTCCGCGGACTCGCCGTCGTTGAGCGCGTAGCCGGCGGCCCTGACCTTCGCCAACTCGCCTACCAGTCGCTCAGGTTCGGTGATCGTCCGGTCGGTGAAGGCCTGCAACGGGCCGCGCGCGGACAACGTCGACAGTATGGACAGCACGCACTCGCCGGGGCGCGGCCAGGCCAGCAGCACCTTGCCGAGCGCGGTGGAGTGCAGTGGACGGCGCAGCCCGAGGCCGGTGTCGGGGCGGACGGACGCGCCCACCAGGATCACCGCGTGCGGACCGCTGCGGATCGCCAGGTCCGCGGTGGCGCCGGTGCGTCGGGAGAGCAGGTCGAGTTCGGGTGCGGCGAGGTGCAGTCCGCGCTGGTGGAAGGTGAGTTGGCCGAGCTCGGCGACGGCCGGGCCGAGCCGGTAGCGCGCGGTCTGCTCGTCCTGCTCCAGGAAGCCGGCGCACACCAGGGTGCGGGCCAGTCGGTGCGCGGTGGAGACCGACAGGTCCATCCGCCGGGCGAGGTCCGAGGCGCTCAGGTCGGGGCCGTTCTCGTGGAAGCAGTGCAGGAGCCCGAGCGCGCGCTGGACGGCCTGCGCACCGGCCGGCGGGCTCTGGACGGCGGTGGCGGCCTCGGGCATGGCACCTCGCGTTTCGACTCGGATCCCGGTGGTTCCACCGGTGGGGAGTCTCAGCGTAGGGCAGTGACTGCTTCGGGATTGTGTCGATGAGGTTGCACCCGCGCCCGGCTGGCAGCCGGCGGCGGACAGATGTCAGGTGACAGCCGACAGATAACAGATAACAGATAACAGCGAACAGATTTCGAAATCTGTCACCTGTTCGCC